>JAAWLS010000008.1 GCA_022798035.1 Lachnospiraceae bacterium
CAGGTCCAATGCTAACTTTGCTCATAAATCGGCGTTCCCTTCGTCAGCACAAATGGAGAAATCATTATGCAAGCATATGATTATCTCCATATTGGCTGACGAGTGAACTGTAACCTTGTAATTTGCTAAAAGACTATGTATAATAAAATGGAAAATGTTTTTGCTGCTGAAAAATAAAATCTATAGCATAAATGAGGAAACCATATGGATTTTTTGGAAAAGATAAAAAAAGGAAGCAAGGCAGGGCTCGTCTGCTGTTCCAATGGACAGCCCAGGAGCCAGGAAAAAGAGCTGAACATGTTAGAACATACGTTGATGCATTTGGGGCTGCAGCCAGTATTTAGTCCGTTCTTATACGAAAAAGACGGCGTATTCAGCGGGACAGGGATGGAAAGAGCAGAGAGCTTGATGAATTTTTACCGGGATGATGAGATTGCGGTTATCTTTGACATTTCCGGAGGCGACATAGGCAATGAAATTCTGCCTTTTTTGGATTTTGAGCTGATTGCTGAAAAGAAAAAAAGTTTTTGGGGCTACAGCGATTTGACGACGATTATCAATAGTATTTACGCTAAAACAGGAAATTGTTCTGTCCTGTATCAAATCAGAAACTTGATTTATCAGGAGGCGCAAAGACAGCAGGCAGATTTTTCAGACACCGTTTTCGGGAATGGAAACCGTCTGTTTGACTTCCAGTATGAGTTTGTGCAGAATGATAAAGTGGCAGGAGTGGTGGCGGGCGGCAATATCCGGTGTCTGCTGAAATTGGCGGGAACTCCATATTGGCCGGACATGAATGAGAAGATTCTGTTGCTGGAAAGTCTCGGCGGAACAGCGCCCCAAATGACGACTTATTTCAGCCAGCTGTTTCAGATGGGCGTGCTGAAACAGATAAATGGAATGATTCTTGGAACCTTTACGAAATTGGAGGAAGAGGGAAATCTGGAAATCGTGGAGCTGGCAAAACAGTATGCGCCGAAAGGCCTTCCCATTGTCAAGACAAAGGAAATCGGCCACGGGGAGGATGCAAAGGGAATTGTAATCGGAAGAGAGATGACGTTAGAAAGGTTGTGAGAAAATGGAGATTCCGGTATATTTGTTTTCCGGATTTATGGACAGCGGAAAAAGTTCGCTGATAAAGGAGACATTGATTGAGGGAGATTTCAGCGAAAATGGAAGAACACTGCTGATACTCTGCGAGGATGGAGAGATAGAATTTGAGGAACAAGAACTGCAGGAAGCAGATGCCAAACTGGTTCTGATAGAGGAAGAGGAGGATTTTACCAGCGAAAAGCTGGGAGAATTGAGCCTAGCCTATCAGCCGGACCAGGTTTTTATTGAGTACAACGGAACCTGGCAGATGGCTGCATTTTTGGAGATGGAACTGCCCAAAAACTGGGTGCTGGTTCAGTCCCTGGCTACAGTGGACGCCACTACCTTTGAAATGTATCTCACCAACATGCGGGCAATGATTATGGAACAGCTTTTTGCGGCAGATGTGGTGATTATCAACCGCTGTAACGACGATACCCCTAAGGGCAAATTCCGCCGTTCTATTAAAGCATTGAACCGAAAGGCACAGATTGCCTATGAGCGTGAGGACGGCACCATAGATGAAAATGATATGGAAGAGCTGCCCTATGATTTGAGCCAGGATGTAATCGAAATTACCGATATGGATTATGGAATCTGGTATATGGACGCTTTGGACAATCCCAAAAAGTACGAAGGGAAGAAAGTAAAGTTTTTAGCCCTTGTATACCGTCCGGAGAAATTAAAGAAAGGTGTCTTTATTCCGGGACGTTTTGCCATGACCTGCTGTGTGGACGATATCACATTTGTGGGCTTTAAGTGCAAATTTGACAAAGCGGCTGAGATTCCCCACAAATCCTGGATTACCATTACAGCCGAGATGAGAAATGAATTTGCCCTAGAATACAAGGGAAAAGGGCCCGTGTTGTATGCGCTGGAAGTAGAGCCGGCGGAGAAGCCGGAAGACGAGCTGATTTATTTCAGTTAAGGAACAAGGTTATGGCCTCGTATGGAAAGAAGCAGCCAGTTTCTCAGGAAGGAAGAGATGGAAGAAAAGAGATGGATAAGGAGAGCAGATTATCAGACCGGATTGCAGACAGCATTTTGTCTATGATTACGGTGGAGCAGCGTTTTTTGCCGGGCAGCAAACTTCCCAACGAGAATATATTGTCCAAAGAGCTGAATGTGAGCAGGACTACACTGCGGGAGGCAATCCGGATTCTTGCCACAGGAGGGATTTTGGAGATTCGGCGGGGCAGAGGCACCTATGTCAGAGAGGATTTTGAAATTAGCCAGTCCCGCGAATTGACTTCTCTTACCTCAGCAAAGGTGAAAATCAGGGATTTGTATGAAATGCGTTTGATTTTTGAGCCGGAAGCAGCCTATTATGCGGCGGTACGAGCCACGGAAGAGGAGATTAAACGTATTTTGGCTTTGGGAAAAGAAATTGAAGAGCGCATACAGCAGAAAAGAGACCGCACCGAGGTGGAGCAGTCTTTTCATAAGTCCATAGCAAAAGCAACCCACAATGAATTTATGAATCAGCTTATGCCTGTGATTTACGAGGGAATCAACAAAGGGGTAAGATTGTCGGAATCCTATGAGGAGGCTGTGCAGGCAACGCTGATTGACCACAAAATTTTGATGGATTTTCTGAGAGAGAGAAATGGGGAAGGTGCAAGAAACGCCATGCGCATTCATATTCTGCACGCGATGGAGCAGCTTCTCATGGAATGAAAAAAAGAGGCTGATACAAAATGAAAATAGCAGCTTTGAAGTGCCGCAATTCAAAGCATTTTGTACCAGCCTTTGATTTTGCAGGTATTTATCGAATTATTTTATCCGTCTCTGATTCGCAGATTCCTATGAAAGAGTATTGTTAGCGGAATCTTTGCGGGCTTGTAAAATCTTGGCAATTGTCTCCAAAATCAGCGGAATGTCAATGGGTTTTGTGAGATGGGCATCCATGCCGCTCTCAATGGACATCTGCTTATCGCTCTCGAAAGCGTCCGCTGAAAGTGCAATGATTGGAACGGAGGACAGCATAGGATTTTCTAATTTGCGAATTGCTTTTGTTGCTTCCCATCCATTCATTACAGGCATTTGAATATCCATAAGAATCAAGTCGTACTCGCCGGGAGCAGACTGTTCCATCTTTTCTACCGCGGCTGCTCCATTTATGGCAGTCTCAATGAGAAATCCCATTCCCTGAAGAATTTCACTCTCAATCTCCAGATTAGCCATATTGTCGTCCACCAGCAGAATCTTCTTATTCAGAAGATTGGTAAATACATCCTCCGTATCGTGCTCCAGAGAGAGAGGATGTGTCTGTATGCGGAGGCGGAGCGTAACGGTAAACGTGCTTCCCTTGCCTACGGTGCTGTCTGTCTGAATGGTTCCGCCCATCATCTCGACAAAATTTTTGGCAATGGTAAGACCAAGGCCTGTGCCGTGAATACCGCTGAATGTCGTATTCTTTTCCCGCTCAAATGGCTCGAAGATATGTTTCATAAATTCTTTGCTGATACCGATGCCCGTATCTTTCACCACAAACTGATAAACGGCGAAATTATTCGGAAATCGCTCCAGCTCTTTGACGCTGATTGTAACTTCACCGTCAATTTCTGTGTATATTATGGCGTTGCCGGCCAGGTGATAGAGAATCTGCTTTAGTTTATCCTGGTCGCCATAGACATCGCAGTGGGTGATACCTGCAGAGTTCATGGTGAAATGGATGTTCTTTTCCGCAGCCTGGGCAAGAAGATTTTCATGGACATCCTGTAGAATATCACATAGGTTGCACTCTATTTCTGAGAGACGGATATCGTTGGATTCCGCCCAGGAAATTTCCAGAACTTTTTCAATCAGGCCCAGCAGCTGTCTGCTGGAATGTTCAATCTTGTCCAGATATTCATAGACAGTGTTTTCCTCATGGACATGTTTTTTGGCAAGGGTTGTGTAGCCAAAAATGGCGTTCAGAGGAGTCCGCATATCGTGGGACATATTAGAGAGAAACGTATTTCTAGCGGTGATTGCCAGATTGGCGTTAGTCAGCGCATCTTCAAATATTTTTTTCTGTTCTATCTCTTTGCGGACTTCTTCGTCCATGATTCGATAGCCCATAACTATCTGGGAAACATGTTCCTGATTGCCCACATTGACAATTCGAAGCTGTAAATACTGCAGTTCTCCATGATTGATGACCCGGTAATTTGTGTAATAAGTCTTGATATTTGATAATTTTCTGCGGATATAATCAGGGTCTGTCGCCTTTTGCACAAGCTCCCAGTCTTCCGGATAAACCCAGGCGTCAATGTAGTCAGAGGTATACCAGCGGAAACTTCTGACCTGAAATTTGTTGTTGAACTGAAGCTGCGTCCGGTTGCTGAGGCGGTAAGGAAGAATCCGGTCGGTATCTAAGTCTGCATAAAGAATGGACTCATAATTTACACTGAGACCCTCTATCACTTCCAGGCGGCGCAAATGCTCCTGATTGATTAACTTGCGCTCTTTATCGTATTCTTCTATCAGGTTCTTGAGCTTTTTTTCTTTCTGTTCTCTTTCCCTTAGTAAAATGTTTTTTTCTGTGAGGTAATCGTTTCTTTTGTCGGTTGCATCGCCGATAAAAACGTAAAAGATATCTCCAATGGAATCAATATGGAGAAAATGGCCGTAATCCTCTACCCAGCGAAGTTCTCCATTTTTTCGGATAATCCGGTATTCTACATAGTCCAAATCGTAATGACTGTTGGCTATCTGCTGTCTGATGCTTTCTTCCACTTCATCTAAATCTTCCGGATGTACCATTCCGCGAAAAGAATTCTGTGTATGCTGTCGAAATTCCTCTAATGTATTGCATTGAAAAATCCGGAGCAATGCTTTATTGGCATAAATAATTTCCTCTTCACCATCTGCGTGATAAATAAGAAATCCGCCTGGCATTTCATCCATAAAATGAATGACTTTGCAGGCCATAAGAATATTTTGGGATTCTTGTGAGGCGAAATCCTCCGTCTGTTGATGCTGTTCCATGAGAAGTTCCAGATTTAGATTTTTAGCGTTATTTAGGAGAGGAACGATATATTCGACTAAATGGTAATCTGTTTTTCTATTCATATTATTATTCCCCATGAATTCTTTTGAATTCTTCCAGATATAATTTGCAGTTTTATCCTGAGGCGATAACCAGGAGAGAAAAAGAAAACCCGTAGACCCTTTTTCAAGGTACGGGCATCATAAGAATCTGCAATCTGGCACGATGCCACTATAACATAATTTTCCAAAAAAGTCAACTTATCAAACCATATGTTATACAACTGTATTGACAGCAGACAACTTGAGGGGTATAATAAAAATAAAGAACAAGAATATCATCGTCTGATTTAAGAAAGAGAGGGACATAAAATGAAAAGTGATAACGTAAAAAAGGGAATGCAGCAGGCCCCCCACCGCTCCTTATTCAATGCCCTTGGATTTACCAGAGAGGAAATGGAGAAACCTTTGGTGGGAATCGTAAGCTCTTACAATGAGATTGTTCCAGGACATATGAATCTGGATAAGATTGTAAATGCTGTTAAACTCGGCGTGGCAGAGGCAGGAGGCGTTCCGGTGGTATTTCCGGCCATTGCAGTCTGCGATGGAATCGCCATGGGGCATACTGGAATGAAATACTCTCTGGTAACAAGGGATTTGATTGCAGATTCCACAGAGTGTATGGCATTGGCTCATCAGTTTGATGCACTGGTTATGGTTCCAAACTGTGACAAAAATGTGCCGGGACTTCTGATGGCAGCGGCAAGAGTTAATGTGCCCACAGTATTTGTGTCAGGAGGACCGATGCTTGCCGGTCATGTGAAAGGGAAAAAGACCAGTCTTTCCTCCATGTTCGAGGCAGTGGGCTCTTATGCGGCAGGTACTATGACAGAGGAGGATGTGTGTGAGTTTGAAGAGAAAGCCTGTCCTACCTGCGGTTCTTGTTCCGGTATGTACACAGCCAATTCTATGAACTGTCTGACGGAGGCGCTTGGTATGGGACTCCAGGGCAATGGAACGATTCCAGCTGTGTATTCCGACCGGCTCCGCCTTGCCAAACATGCAGGTATGGCAGTGATGGAAATATACCGCAGAAATATCTGCCCGAGAGATATTATGACAAAAGAGGCTGTCTTAAACGCGCTGGCAGTAGATATGGCGTTGGGATGTTCTACCAACAGCATGCTTCATCTTCCGGCGATTGCTCATGAGATTGGCTTTGATTTTGACATTGGATTTGCAAATGAAATCAGTGAAAAGACGCCGAATCTCTGTCATCTGGCTCCGGCAGGCCCCACGTATATGGAGGATTTGAACGAGGCTGGAGGAGTTTATGCAGTGATGAATGAATTGGCGGAGCTGGGATTATTAAATTTGGACTGCATGACAGTGACAGGAGAAACGATAGGAGAAAACATTAAGGGATGCGTCAACCGGAATCCAGAGGTAATCCGTCCCCTGGATAATCCTTACAGCACAACTGGAGGACTGGCGGTACTGAAAGGAAATCTGGCTCTGGAGGGAAGTGTGGTAAAACGTTCTGCAGTGGCACCGGAAATGATGGTACATGAAGGTCCGGCAAGGGTGTTTGACTGTGAAGAAGATGCCATTGCAGCCATCAAAGGCGGAAAGATTGTGGCCGGAGATGTGGTAGTCATCCGTTACGAAGGCCCGAAAGGAGGGCCGGGAATGCGCGAAATGTTGAATCCAACTTCTGCCATTGCGGGAATGGGTCTTGGCTCTTCTGTGGCGCTGATTACGGACGGTCGTTTCTCCGGAGCCAGCCGGGGGGCCTCTATCGGCCACGTTTCCCCAGAGGCGGCAGTAGGAGGAACCATCGCTCTGGTAGAGGAAGGAGATACCATAAAAATCAATATTCCGGAAATGAAATTAGAACTGGATGTGCCTGAGGAGGTTCTCGCTGAGAGAAGAGCTGCGTGGAAGCCGAGAGCCCCGAAAGTAACAGAGGGTTATCTTGCCCGTTATGCTCAGATGGTAACTTCCGGAGCTGCAGGAGCAGTCATGAAAAAAGAATGGTGAGGAGAAAAGAAATGCTGAGAATTGGATGCCACCTTTCCTCCGCGAAAGGATTCCTGGCTATGGGACAGGAGGCGGTGGGAATCGGTGCAAATACATTTCAGTTTTTTACCCGTAATCCCAGAGGCGGCAGAGCCAAAGAATTAAATCTGGAAGATATTGCAGCCTATCGTTCTTACGCAGAGGAACATGGGATAGCGCAGATTCTGGCACATGCGCCTTATACTCTGAATGCATGTGCCAGGGACGAAGGGCTTAGGCAGTTTGCCTATGATACTATGTGTGATGATTTGGGGCGTCTGGAATATCTTCCAGGCGCCGCCTATAATTTCCATCCGGGAAGCCATGTGAAGCAGGGAACGGAAACAGGCATTCGGTATATTTCCGATATGCTGAACAGAATCAATGAAAATGGATATGGGACCACGATTCTGCTGGAAACAATGGCGGGAAAAGGGACGGAAATGGGGAGAAGTTTTGAGGAACTCCGTGCAATTATTGATGAAGTAGAAGACAGCAGCCGTCTGGGCGTCTGCATGGACACTTGTCATGTGTTTGACGGAGGCTATGATATTGTAAATCATTTGGACCAGGTTATTGAAGAATTTGACCGCGTCATCGGACTGGAACGTTTGAAGGCCATGCACTTAAATGACAGCTTAAATGGATTGGGAAGCCACAAAGACCGCCATGAGAAAATCGGAGAGGGCAATATCGGACTTCCGGCTTTTGAGGCGGTTGTCAGGCATCCCAAGCTGAAACATCTCCCTTTCTTTCTGGAGACGCCGAACGATTTGGAAGGATATAAGAGAGAGATTGCAATGCTGCGCAGACTGGCGGATGTTTCCAAAGATTCTGTCTGACTGCATCCTGTGGCATGGTGAATTTTGAAGGAGGCAGAATTATGAAAAGAAAGCGTACATCTCATTTAGTCAGACGTTGTTTTTGTCTGTGCGGGCTCTGCCTTCTTTTTTTGCTTATATTTTTTCCTGCTGCTGAAGAAAATTCTGAAAGTGACAGGCAAAAAAGCAGAGCACAGCAGGAAAATGCAGAGGAAAAGCCGTCAGAGGAGAAAAATGCGGAGAAAGAAGATTCCCAGAAAGGGGAGGCAGAGACTGGCCAGGGCCAAAAGCACGAAGAGCCTGAAACAGAACCAGTGATTTCCACAGAGCCAAGGAAAACTTTGGATATAGCAGAGGTTCAGGCGATGGAAGCAGGGAGCGTTTTGGATATTTCTGGTTTGGAGCAGGAGGGAATAAAGCAGCTATTCTCCAGCAGTGAGCTGAGCCAGGAAGTACAGCAGCGCATTTGGAACTGTTCTTACCATGAGAATGAGACAATCGGGCTGGAGGACCTTCGGTACCTGCGGGTGCTGCATATGGGATTTGACGGTGAGACCCATATCGGAGAACTGATTGTGAATCAGTCCATATCGGAGGATGTTCTGGAAATTATGATGGAACTTTACCGCCAGGGATATCCCATTGAAAAGATGATTCTGATAGATGCATACGGAGCAGAGGACGAGGCTTCCATGTCAGACAATAACACTTCTGCCTTTAATTACCGTGAGATTGCAGGAAGCAGCCGTCTGTCCAAACATGGTATGGGTTTGGCTATTGACATCAATCCCAAATACAACCCCTGTGTGAAGCAGAATGAAAACGGGGAGCAGTCCATAAGCCCTTCCAATGGAAGCGCCTACGCAGACAGAAGCCAGGAATTTTCCCATAAGATAGACGAAAATGATTTATGTTTCCAGTTGTTTTCAGACCATGGATTTACCTGGGGAGGAAACTGGAAATCCCTGAAAGATTATCAGCATTTTGAAAAATAAATCTGGAAATGGAGTTGAGTTTTCCGGCATTATGCAGTATAATATAGAAAAACAGCGTACTGCTGACAAATGGAAAAGACGGGGCTATGGACGGTAAGACCGTGTCAGGATATGTGGAGTAAAGGATGGGTGGAACGTATGAAAAAATATAAGAGAATTTCTCTGGAGGTAGAGGCAGTTGTATATGAACTGGGAAAAGGAATAGAAGACGGATTTATGCCGTGGACTTCTGTTGTGACCACTGGGTGGATTAAGACAGAGAATTTGATAAAAGTTACCCGGGAAGACGGCGTGGTGGTTTGTCCATTTGTTCAGAACCGCAGAGGAATTATTTTTCTGAGAGAAGGAGATTATGTCATTCAGGAAAAGGACATGGAACGTCACGTATGCGGAGCAGACAAATTTAACGAGAGATTTTACCCGGTAGAGGAAGCGTAATCTCAGCGGTATGCAGGCTGATAATTTGAACTACAGCAAAGGGGCTGTTGCAAAATGTGATGGTTCTACAAGATATGGTTACAATAGTCTATACATTATCTTGTAAGAACCTGTCATTTTGCAACAGTTCCTTTTTTCTGTTACGGACAGGATTGGTGTCTGCCTATTACCATTTTAATTCCAATAGGAAATTCTGTTGAAATTTCCCGATTCAGGAGGGACAGTATATGTCGTTGCAGTTAGTTTTTGGAGGGTCCGGAAGCGGAAAATCCGATTATGTGTATGAGAGAATTTTAAGACAGGCCCAGAGAGAAAAAGACAGAAATTTCTTTATTCTGGTGCCGGAACAGTTTACCATGCAGACACAGAGAGAACTGGTAAAACGCCAGAAGAATCACTGCATTATGAATGTGGACGTGGTTAGTTTTCCCAGGCTCGCTTACCGGGTTCTGGATGAATTGGGCATGGGAAATCTGGGTGTTTTGGAGGAGACAGGCAAGAATCTGCTGCTGCGGAAAGTGGCGGAGGAGCAGCAGGATAATCTTCATCTGTTGAAAGCAGACATGAAAAGAGCGGGATATATCAATGAGGTGAAATCCATTATCTCTGAGCTGACGCAGTACCAGGTGATGCCAGACCAGTTGGATTTGTTTATCCAGGATGAAGAACAGTCTCCCTTGTTCCGCTATAAAATCCAGGATATTCAGACGATGTATCAGGGGTTTTTAGATTATCTGGAGGGGAAATTTATTACGGCGGAAGAGCTTTTGGAAGTTTTGACCCGTGTGGCAGATAATTCTCAGATTTTGAAAAACTCCATTCTTGTGCTGGATGGTTTTACCGGATTTACACCAGTACAGTATGATTTGCTGGAAATGCTGCTGCGGATTGCCGATGAGATTTTGATAACGGTAACTTTGGATGAACGGGAGAATCCATATCACTGTGAAGGCATCCAGGAATTGTTTTATATGAGCAAAAAAACAGTGGGGGCATTGATGAGAATTGCCCAGGAAAATCACATTGAGGTGAAAGAACCTCACTGGGTGCATCACACAGAAAACAGCAGGTTTGCCAATTCTTTGCCGCTTTTGTGGCTGGAGCAGAATCTGTTTCGTCTGAATTCGGGAGTCCGTCAGAACATAGAAAACAGAAAAATCCGGCAGGAAAATCTGCCAGAGGAACAGGATATTTTTTTGTATTCTCTGCCGAATCCCAGACAAGAATTGCACTTTATCGGAAGAGAAATCAGCCGTCTGGTGCGGGAGAAAGAATATCGCTATAAAGATATTGCCATTGTTTGCGGAGATGTGGAACTGTATGGAAATTATGCTGGCGAAATTTTTGACACTTATCAGATTCCGTTGTTTTTGGACGCCAGAAAGAATCTCGTATTTCATCCTATGACGGAGTTTTTAAAACAGACGCTGCATTTAATCGAACAGGATTTTTCTTACGAATCCGTACTGGGTTATCTTCGATGCAATCTCTGTGGTTTTCACATAGAAGAAGTTGATTTATTGGAAAATTATATTTTGGCTGAACGAATGCGGGGCTTCAAAAAGTGGCAGAAAAAATGGGTGCGGCGGGGATGTGTACAGTCCCAGGAGGAATTGGATGAGATTAACAGGCTGCGGGAGAGACTGGCCGGACAGTTCACTCCCTTGTGGGAGTGTTTCCGTAAAGAAAACGGAATGCATCATACAGTGGAGGAAGAGTCAAAAGTGCTGTATGAGCTGATTTGCGGGCTGGAAGTGGAAACACAGCTGCGGGAGTATGAGAAATATTTCACAGAGGAGGGAGAGACGGCCCTGGCCAAAGAATACGCTCAGATTTATAAGATTGTCATGGATTTGCTGGACAAGATGGTGGAGCTTTTGGGGGAAGAGCGGATGAGTGTCCGGGAGTACCGGGAAATTTTAGAGGCAGGGCTGGAAGCCGCCGCAGTCGGAATCATTCCGCCGGGGTATGACAGGGTTATTTTCGGCGACATTGAGCGCTCCAGATTGTCCGATATCAAAATACTGTTTTTTGCGGGAGTCAACGACGGGCTGATACCAAAAAGAGTGGAGCATGGAGGCATTATTTCCCAGTCAGACCGGGAATGGTTTGCATCCCATGGCATGGAGCTTGCGCCTACGGACAGAGAGCGCAGTTTTATTCAGAAATTCTATCTGTATCTGAATATGACGAAACCCTCGGAAAAATTGTATATGACGTGGTTTCGGGTGAATCAGGAGGGAAAAGAGGCCAGAAAATCTTATTTAATCGGAGCAGTTTTAAAAATGTTTCCTGGTTTGGAGCCGGTGCAGGTGGAGGAAAATTTTGGCAGGGAGCAGATAGTAACGCCTCAAAGCGGTCTGAGATTTCTGGTGGAAGGATTGAAGGAAGCCAGACAGGGGCTGATAAGCCCAGAGTGGAAGGGGCTGTGTCAGTGGTATCTGGCTCAGGAAGCCTGGAGGGAAAAAGTACTTCCTCTGCTGGAGGCCGCCTTCTACTGTTACCATGCAAAACCCATGGGACAGGAAATCACCAGGGCGTTGTATGGCGCCGTGCTGGAAAACAGTGTGAGCCGGTTAGAGCAGTTCAGTGCATGTGCCTTCCGCCATTTTCTGCAGTATGGATTAAAGCTCAAAGAGCGCAGTTTGGGAGAATTTGCCCCGGTGGACATGGGAAATGTGTTTCATGAAGCACTGGAGCGTTATTCTAATCACATGGCTGAGGCAGGTTATCAGTGGCTTGACGTGCCAGAAGAGGTGGAAGAAGAACTGCTTTTGCAGGCCGTGGAGGAAACTCTGGGACAGGGATTCGATTTCATTTTGTCCCAGGAGGCCAGAACAGCTTATTTGGTGGAACGGATGAAGCGGATTCTGCGGCGCACGGTTGACACCATTGCCCATCAGGTTAAGAGCAGCCACTTCTCCCCGGAGGGATATGAGATTTCCTTCTCTTTTGTGGAAAATCTGGATGCGGTGAATTTTACCCTCAGTGAAGAAGAAAAAATGAGGCTGCGGGGCAGGATTGACCGGATTGATACCAAGAAAAATGACGGACAGGTTTATGTAAAAGTAATTGATTACAAGTCCGGAAACCGGGATTTTCAGCTTTTGTCTCTCTACCACGGACTGCAGCTGCAGCTTGTAGTTTATCTGAATTCTGCGATTGAGCTGGTAAAGCGGAAGTATCCTGAAAAGGAAGTACTGCCAGGAGGAATGTATTATTATCATCTGGATGACCCGATGATAGAGGGAGATACCGCCAGCACAGAGGAGGAGATTCGGGAGAAAATTTTAGAGGAGCTGCAGTTAAAGGGTATTGCAGGGGAAGAGGAAGATGCGAGTGTCAGCAAAAAGGCAAAACGGGCCAGACAGGAAGAATTTCAGATTTTGTCCAAATATGTGAACCACAAAATTCGTGACATTGGAAAGAAAATTTTTCAGGGAGAAATTGGAGCGGAACCCTATCAGCTTGGAGAGAGTACCGGATGTGATTACTGTCCTTACCACGGTGTCTGCGGATTTGAGCCTTCTTCGCCTGGATGGAAGTATCGGAAACTTCAGAATATAAAAGATGAGGCGGAAATTTTAGACAGAATGAGAGAGGAGGTATGAAAACAGTGGAAAGGAAGTGGACAAAACAACAGAGCCAGGTGATAGCTCTCAGGAACCGGAATCTTTTAGTGTCCGCCGCGGCGGGAAGCGGCAAGACAGCCGTCTTGGTGGAACGGATTATACAGAAAATTATGGATGTAGAACATCCCTTGGATGTTGACAGAATGCTGATTGTAACATTTACCAATGCAGCAGCTGCCCAGATGCGGGAGCGGATTGGAGAAGCCATAGAAAATGCTTTGGAGAAACAGCCGGGCAATGTGCATCTTCAGCGTCAGCAGACGCTTTTGCACAACGCACAGATTACCACAATTCACAGTTTCTGCCTCTATGTAATCCGCAATTATTTTCACAGGATTGCTCTGGAGCCGGAATTTCGGGTGGCAGAAGAGGGAGAACTGAAACTGCTGAAAAGCGATGTGTTAGACAGTGTACTGGAGAGGTATTACAAGGAGGCGTCCCCGGAATTTCTCGCCTTGTCCGAGACAATTGCCACCGGAAAAAATGATATGCCTCTGAAAGAGACAATTCTAAAACTCTTTGAGTTTGCCATGAGCTATCCCTGGGTGGAAGAATGGCTGGAGGAGTGCAAAAGGCCTTTTCATGTTTCTGACATGGAGGAGTTTGGACAGCTTCCTCTGGCGGAAGAACTTTTGTCCTATCTGAACAGTATGACAAGTCAGTGGGCGCTCCAGATGAAATTGTGTCAAAATCTCAGTATGGAGACGGATGGCCCGCAAATGTACGGGGAACTTCTGGAACAGGAAGTCCAGGCAATGGAATACATAGCAGCCAGCAGCACTTATCAGCAGTATTATGAGAGAGTGAAGGGCTTTTCTTTCGGACGTCTGCCATCTGCACGGAAATTTGCAGGAGACGGAGAGAAGAAGGAGCAGCTTCAGAAGCTGCGCAATGAAGTGAAGGCTTCTCTGAAGAAGACAACGGAGCAGTTTTTTTTCCAAAGTCCGGAATGTATGCTGGAAGATATGCAGAAAAACCAGTCTACAGCTGACATGCTGATTGAAGTGACGCTCGCTTTCTTGAGAGAATTTGCAGAAAAAAAGCGGGAGAAAAATATACTGGATTTCAATGATTTGGAACATTTCGCCCTGAAAATTCTGGTGGAGGAGGATACCCGAAAGCCCACTGGAACGGCAGAGGAACTCAGGAAAAATTATGAGGAAATCATGATAGATGAATATCAGGATTCCAATTATGTTCAGGAGACAATCTTAAAAGCCGTCTCAAAAGAGGCGGAGGGCATCTGTAATATTTTTATGGTGGGGGATGTAAAACAGAGTATTTATCGGTTCCGCATGGCGCGGCCGGAGCTCTTTATGGAGAAATATCATTCTTATTCCACAGAGGAAAGCGAGAGACAGCGGGTGGATTTGCATATGAATTTCCGCAGCAGGCCTCAGGTAATCCAGATGGTCAACGATGTGTTTTACCGGATTATGAAAGAAGATATCGGGAACATTACTTATGATGAGCAGGCGGCGCTCTATCCCGGCGCATCTTTTCCGGAAGGGGAGGAGGGAATGTTTGACGCGGAACTTCTGGTGATTGAGCCAAAAGAAGAGGAGCAGGACGCAGGGCCCCGAGAGCTGGAGGCAAAGGCGGTAGGTATGAAAATCTGCAGATTGATGGAGAGCCAGAAAGTGACGGAACAGATGCCGGATGACAGCCAGCCGGGGAGCCTGCGTCCGGTCTGCTATTCCGACATAGTAATTCTCCTGCGTTCCATGAGCGGATGGTCGGAAAGTTTCGTGAAAGTGTTGGGCGAGATGGGGATTCCAGTGCGGGCAGCTTCCGGAACCGGGTATTTTTCTGCAGCCGAGGTGCAGACGGCGCTGAATCTGCTGCGGATTTTAGATAATCCAAGACAGGATATTCCTATGGCGGCAGTACTCACTTCCCCCATTGCCGGGTTGACAGGAGAAGACCTGGCAGTGATAAGAGCGGCATACCCGCAGGAGGAATTTTATCAGGCAGTGCGGTATGCGGCAGAAGAAACAGAGCGGGAGGAAGATGGGAAACCGGCAGGAAAAGGAAATCTGCGCCTGGCTCCTTCCCAGCAGAAAAAATTGCGTGAGTTTATGGAATTTATAGGAAGATTCCGGCAGAAAGTCAGCTATACTCCTATCCATGAGCTGCTGTACCAGCTGTTGGAGGAGACAGGATATCAGGCTTACGTCTCCGCCCTTCCCGGCGGAGAAGTCAAAGAGGCGAATCTGGAAATGCTGTTGGAGAAAGCCATTGCCTATGAGAATACCAGTTACCGGGGATTGTTTCATTTTATCCGGTATATGGAGCAGCTGCAGAAATATGATGTGGATTTTCCCATGGCGGAAGGGGAAGAGCGGGAAGATGCCGTGCGGATTATGAGTATTCACAAGAGCAAAGGACTGGAATTTCCAGTGGTTTTTGTGGCAGGGCTTGGGAAAATGTTCAACAACCAGGATATCCGGGAGCGTATTGTGCTGCATCCCAGGCTGGGTATCGGCATGGATTTGTCAGATAGCAGGCGCCGTCTGCGGACGCCGGGACTTACCAGGAGATTTCTGGCCCGCAAAATTACTATGGAAAACGTGGGGGAAGAGCTGCGGGTGCTCTATGTGGCGCTGACTAGAGCAAAGGAAAAACTTGTCTTAACCGGTGTTTTAAAGAAAGCAGAAGAAAAATTAGAAAGTATGCAGACTGCTGCAGGAACAGATGGATTTCTGCCTTTCTTAAGCCGCCTAAACAGCAGTCATTTTCTGCAGTTACTGCTGCAGGCCAGGTCCTGCATGGAAAAAGCCTATCCGGTCACTTTAGTAAAGCAGGAGGAATTAGAGCAGGAAGAACAGCAAACGGCAGTAAAAGAGGGATTGAGCAGAATACAGCTTTTTGCCAGGCTGCAGGAGCCAGAATTGGAATGGAGAGAAAAGATGGAAGAACGTCTCTCATTTCAGTATCCCTATGAGGCAGAGATTGCCATGAAAACAAAAGTCTCCGTGTCGGAACTGAAACACCGGGCGATGGAACGAATGATGGATGAAGATACAGAGCCTTGGGAGGCGTACAAGGAGGAAGAAGAGGAAGAAAGGTATGTGCCCTCTTTTATGGCAGGTGTGCAGAAGGAGAACATTGGTGCAAAACGTGGAACGGCCATGCATCGTGTGTTGGAGTGTTATGATTTTACCAGAGCCCCGGAAACGTTAAAAGAGCAGCTAGGAGAAATAGAAGAGCAGAAAAAAATGGACAGAGAGCAGATGGATTTGGTTAGTGTCTCTTCCCTGCAAAAATTTTTAGAGACAGATTTGGGCCGGCGGATGAGAAAAGCGGCGCAGAATGGAAAACTGTATCGGGAGAAGCCTTTTGTGATGGGAAAACCTGCAAAGGAAGTGCTTGAGGAGAACAGCCGGGAAGAGATGGTGCTGATTCAGGGGATTATAGATGTGTTTTTTGAGGAAGAAGGCGAAATTGTGCTGCTGGATTATAAGACAGATTATGTGAAACATCCAAAGGAGCTGGTCAGCCGCTATGGAGCTCAGCTGGAATTGTACCGTGAGGCAGTGGAACGGGCTTTTGAAAAAAGGGTGAAAGAATGCCTGCTGTATTCTTTCTGTCTGGGGGAAACAATAAATACCGCAGACAATTGACAGCCCGGTGAGGTGAAAGAGATGCACGGGAGGAAGGAGCTGTTCCCAGGCCGCCCGGTGCGGTAAAACAAATATATTGACATCTGCAGAAATGGAGGTTTCTATGAAGTGGAAATTAGTGTTAGCTTCTGCCTCTCCCAGGAGAAAGGAATTGCTGCAGCAGATTGGTGCAGAATTTCAGGTTCTTCCGGCAAGAGGTGAGGAAGTGGTTACAAGCAAAGAGCCAGAGCGGGTTGTGCTGGAATTGTCGAGACAGAAAGCAGAAGAGGCGGCGGAACGTCTGGTGGAATTGGACGTCTGCGGCAAGGAGGATAGAATTGCTGCAGCAGAAGAAAGTTCAGAGGGAACTATCCTGTTGGGAGCAGATACGGTGGTGGCTTTGAACGGACAGATTTTGGGGAAACCGAGAGATAAGGCAGACGCGGTACATATGCTGCAGATGCTTTCCGGAACTGCCCACAGCGTGTTTACTGGAGTTACATTGATTCTGCAGAGAGCGGAATCTAGGGAGATGATTTCTTTTTTTGAGGAGACAAAAGTCTTTATGTATCCTATGACAGAAGATGAGATTGCAGCTTATGTGGCTTCCGAAGAACCTATGGATAAGGCAGGAGCCTATGGAATTCAGGGAAAGGGAGCGGTGTATATTGAAAAAATTGCAGGGGATTATAACAATGTGGTGGGACTTCCTCTGGCAAAAATATATCAACTATTATTAAAATCAGGCATTGAAATTTTATAGAATTCATACTATCATAGAATCATAACTTCTCGGAATCTCAATGAATGAGATTCCAACCGAAGATTGACAACTGAATACCGTGCAGGAAAAGAAATTAGAGAAAA
>JAAWLS010000009.1 GCA_022798035.1 Lachnospiraceae bacterium
ACCAGCTCTTTCGTCTGTTTCGGCTTCATCAATGGGGCAATTTTGGCTATCGTCTCTATCTCTGTCTCCTGGTTTTTCAGATATTCCTTCTCGTTTCCTCCAATCACCTGCTCTACCAGTTCTGCCTCCTTGGAGTCTCCCAGTATCTCATCTATGCTGCTGCCCAGAATCAAGGCCAATTGAGGCAGTTTGGAAATATCCGGCATGGAATTCCCTCTCTCCCAGTTGCTGACTGCCTGATAGCTGACTCCCATCTCATCTGCAAGTTCCATCTGGGTCTTATTGGCCTCTTTCCTCAACGCTGCAATTTTCTTTCCTACTGTTCTTGTATCAAACATCTCTTTTTTTCCTTTCTCATCTTTGCTGATTTACCGTAATATCTGTCTTATTTTCTCCACATCCATCATCTCCATAATTTCCATAGAACTGATGGTATCTTTTTGCAGTGCACCATACAATCCACCCTCTCTTTTATTGAAAAGATTCAAAATCCCACTTCCATTTTTCCATTTCCTTCCTCTGCCTATTTTCCTCATACTGTTTCTCCTTTCGCTGCTGTGTCTGTGACTGATTTCATCCTAGCAAATCTGTTCCAAATACAACAGCAATCAACAGTTGAGTTTCACTCAAGCAGTAGTTGAAATTCCCTAAAAGCGCTGATTAGCGCGTTTTCCTAGAGATTTGTTCTGTACAATGGCACCCATCGCGTCCCTGCAGCTGGGGCAGACGGCAAAACAGCGCTCAAAGCAATTCTCTCTACCATGAAAGATATCGCATTGAACGCCATTTTGCAATCGCTTTATATCATTTTCCGTAATTCTTTCAACTATTCAACCCTATCATTGATATGACAGCCCTGTTAAAAATGTAAAGCCAAACCGCTGCATCTTCCTCAGGCGGAAGGCAGATTCAGAATAATTCTTGCCACAAACATCCCTCCTATCACGGAGAAATCCGTCTCCCCGTAATAACGTGACGCTGTTGAAACAACGCTTGGCACCCCAAGGCCTCTGCTCTTTCCAGCTTCTGGCAGTCTTTTGGAAAAATTTATCCCTTGGTCGCTGGTATTGCTGAACCGAATAATAATTTTCTTCCCCTTCTGCGCAATATAAATGTCAATTTCCTGGTCTGTCATCCCAGAAGAAAGACACCCATGAATGGCATTCTCAAAGACATTCGCCAGAATCGCCACCCAATCCACATCACGAACTGCCAGCCCTTTGGGTACTGCAGCATTTATTTTCACCTTAATATTATAACTTTCAGCTTTTCTCGCATAAGCAGAGAGAATACTGTTGACAGCTTTGTTTGCGCAGATATTTTTTGACCTGCCATTTTCTATGTCCGCGCTGTACTCTTCCAGATAATCCAGCAGACTGTTGTACTCTCCTTTTTGGATATATTCCCCGATTAAGAGAATATGATGCCGCATATCATGGCGTATTCTGGCCGCTTCCTCCTCAGACTCCTGCATCAGCTCCATCTGCCGGTGCAAAAGCTGCTCGTTTTCCTCCAGCAGTTCTTTTTCCTTCTGGTAGTAATGCTCCTGTCCCAGATGAATATACAAGTGCAGAATGGCATATTGGATGACGCCTGCCATAAACAGCGTCGTAAAAGCCCGCACCATATTAAATATGGAAAATCCCTGCAGATTGGGCCAGTAGGCTATGATTGCCCCCGTCAGCACAGATATAAATAAAGTCACTCCGCTGAATAAATCCATCTCCTCTATCAGAAAATCTATCCCAGAAAGAAACATCTTCCTCAATTTTTTCCAGGTGAGAATCAGAATAATTGCAAGAACAGCTGCCCGCACTGCAATATCTACCCATACATTTCCCTGGAACCACCAGCGGGCCACGTCCACGCCGCAGAACGTACACACAGAAAACATGTAAAAAGCAACTGCCATTTTATAAAGAGACAGATAATACACCTCACTGCTCATCCATCCGCAGAAAATTCCAATGACAAAAAGAGAAGACAAACTTGCAAATTTCACAAAGCTGGCCGTCGCAAAATAATACCAGGCGCTATAACTGACAATCACAGAAATTCCAAATATAACGTAGCACCAAATCGTTTTTCTCATAGAAAATTTGGGGCGGTCCAGCATCAGAAAAAAGGTCATCATCAACACTACACTGATGGTGTTCCGCAAAAATGCAATCCAAAAAGGACCTCCTAACATGTCTCATTTCTCCTTACACTGTTATCTGCCATAAGACGGTTTCTGTTCTTTATTCACAGTAATAGTCAAAATACTGTTCTTTTAAAGGCTGATAGGCCCCTCTGGGCAGATATATCTTTTTTTCATTATCCATCTGCAGTTCTCTGGCATTCAGCGCATTTACGTGGTCTAAATTGATAATATAAGAAGCCCCGACTTTTACAAATTCCGGATGCCCAGAGAGCATTTCATAAATCTTCGCCATGGTCATGGAGAGCAGAAGCTGTGTATTGTCCGCCAGATAGAGACATTGTTTTCTTTTCTGGGCTTCAAAATAGATAATCTCATGCAGAGAAATTCGTCGAATCTTTCCGTCCGTTTTCAGAATCAAGTACTTCTTTTTCTTCATTTCCATATCTTCCAGCCAGCGGTCAAGCACCGGAAATAATTCTTTCTCTGAAACGGGCTTTACCAGATACTGGTCCGCCTCCACCCGAAAAGCTTCCAGGGCAAACTCTTCCGACATTGTAAGAAATACAATATTGCAGGTATTTCCCATTTTTCTCAGCTCTCTGGCTGCTTCTATTCCGGTTTTCTTCTGCATAAAAATGTCCATCAGCAGCAAATCCGGCATGCATTCTCCCTCTGTTATCTTCCAGAGCAGTTCGTCTGCATCCTCAAATCTCTCTATCTGAAAATCGCACCCGCTTTGTCTGCTTCGGTAAGCCTCCAGCATCCCTTCCGTCTTATCAAGTTCTTTCTCCTCGTCGTCACAAAGTGCGATTAAGTACATATGCCGCATCTCTCCTGTCTTTTCCTTTATACTATATTATTAAATATTCTTTTTTATCTGCAGAATATTCTGTCCATTCTTATATTCATAGGAAATATCATCCATACATTTTTTGACCATGTAAATGCCAAGGCCGCCGATTTCCCGCTCTTCTGCCGACAGGGATACATCCGGGTCTGCTTTTGCCAAAGGGTCATAGGGGACGCCCTTATCTATAAAAGTAATGAGCACTGCCAAAGGAGCCTCCGTCACCTCCACCCGGACTGTAACCGGCCCTTCTCCTGGATGATATGCATAATGGGCAATATTGCCAAACAGTTCGTCAATGGCAACAGCAATCTGTGCCTGGGCTTTCATCGGACATCCATACCGCTCTAACTGTTCCTCCACAAAGGATGTAACCTGTGCAATATGTTCTACCGCTGCATCAATTGTCAATTCTTTCATAACATACCTTCCTTTCCCCGGCAGTCCCGCATTTTTTTCCTGTATTCCAGACACAGCATCGTAATATCATCAAACTGCTGTGCTCCGCCGACAAAATCATCAATATCCTCCTTCACACAGGAAAGCAGTTCAAAAGGCGGCAAATCAGCATTCTTACACAGCACTCTGCCAAGCCGTTCCATTCCATAGAGTTCATTCTCCTGATTCATGGCTTCTGTCACGCCGTCTGTATACTGAAAGAATTTATCTCCCTCTTCAAACTGTATCACACCGCTTCGATACTGTATGTCCTCCATCCCGGCCAGCACAAATCCCGGACGCGTCTTATAAGGCTCAAATTCCCCATTCTTTCTGCAGAGAAACGGTATTTCATGCCCTGCATTTACAAAGCGGAACTCTCCCGTCACAAGGTCTAATACGCCCTCAAAAGCAGTGATAAACATTCCCTCGCTGTTAGATTCACACAGAAGGTGATTGACCTCTGTAAACACTTCGCCTAAATCTCTGCCCGGCTGCGTATGGTCTTTTATCAGCGTCTTGCCGATTACCATAAACAGCGCTGCCGGCACTCCCTTCCCAGAGACATCCGCCGCCACAACAGCAAGATGACGTTCATCCACCATAAAGAAATCATAAAAGTCCCCGCCCACCTCCTTCGCCGGTTCCATAGAGGCAAAGACATCGAACTCCTCCCGCTCGGGAAAGGCAGGAAAAATACAGGGCAGCATGGATTTTTGAATATTTGTGGCAACATTCAGCTCCGCCGACGTTTTCATAGTCTTTGCGCTCTGATTGATAGAGTAAAATATCATCCAGAACTCAACGACAAAAATTACACATACCGTAACATACAGTACAAAAAACCACACGCTATCCGGGTAGATTCCCACACCGTTAGACACCAGGTTTATCATGTAAAAACCTACTACTGAGATAAACAAAGCAGGCAAAAATACCGTCATTTTTCCCTCCACTGCTTCCATAGTGCGGTGAATGGTCTTCCTTAAAAAACGCGCGTACAGGACAGAAAGTATGCCATAGACTACCAGCTTAATTCCAATAAAGAAAATCAGATTTTCCGTATCATAGGGACTTTCTGTAATCAGGCCAAGGGACGGGGCCAGAAGAGTGTCCGTGGTTCCGCAGAGCATAAATGTACTGACATTGGCAATGAGACATGCTGTCAGGGCAACCGCCAGTTTCGTGGACGGGCTGTCTTTATACAATAATTGTGACACCAGGCACACCAGAGCAGAAAGTCCCAGAATTCCCACCGCGTCATTATATAAATTGATGGAATAGCTGACAAAGGCCGCCGTATAGCCTGAAATGGCGCCAATCCCCCAGAACAGTGCTCTGACACTCCCTTTGTATTTGGGAGTAAGTGTGATTCCCGTCAGCAGTCCTGCAAAAACAGACGCCATGAAAACTGCAAAACTCCAAAGTGCAACAGATACCATCTCAAATTCCTCCAACTAAAATAAACCCATTCCCTGCAAAGCAGACAGATATTTTCTAATATACTCATCGGTAATAACGCTCCATCCGCCCGACAATTTTTCCAGCCGCCGCTCTGTGATTTCCTGAATAACTGGAATTTCGTGATAATCTTTGGCATACTCATTTGTAACCAGGCCCTGCAGACGCTCTCTCCCCTCTTCTGTCTGCCTCAGTTTTCTCAGAAGTTCCTCAAACTCCCGCTCTGGCAGAACCTCTATCGGGCTGCCCATTGCTCTCACTTCCTCAAACAAATCGGCAAATTTCAGCTCCACAGGAGGATAAACATGAAATACTGCTCCCCCTTCTCCCGTGGCTGTCAAAGTCACAATGTTGTGAGCGGTCTCATCCACCGGTGAAAAGTTGACGCTGCCCTCATAGACAGACTGGGGTACCGCTCCCATCTTGATATAGGAAGAAAATTGACGGGTAAACGCGTTAGAGTGCAGGTTCATCTGAAACTCTCCGTCAGAAATCCGTCCCTGAAGGTTCCCGACCCGCAGTATTTTAATCTTTAATCCTTCATCTACCGCTGCCCGCAGCATTTCATACTCCGCCATATATTTTGAATAAATGTATTTATTGTGTATTTCCTGTCCAACATAGAAATCTTTTTCACAGAAAGGCTCTTTTGTCCTGGATTCCATCGTCATGCCGGAAACGCTGATAGTGGAAATCTGGCAGAGCATGGCATGTTCCTTTTGAGCATAATCAATCAGATTTCTGACTCCTGCCCGGTTGATTCTGTCCAGGTCATCTCCATAGGAAAAATGAGCCACATCAGCCGCAGAATTTATAATCGTATCAATGGAGACGGGACATGGCCTGGCAAAAATGCTGTCTTCTGTGATGTCACCCTCCACAACAAGCCACTTTTCTCCGTAATTACAGGAAAAATCCTCTTCTGCATAGTAGAACAGAGATGATTTCACCCGCTTTTCTGCACTGAGTTTCCTCTTTGGGCGTGCAAGACAGACAATCTTGTCACAGCACTCAGGATGCCTGAGCAAATCAATCAAAATATGGATTCCCAGATAACCGGTCACTCCCGTCACAAGCACATTTCCAAGATGGCTGCAGGTGATTTCATTTTCAACGTGCAGCTTCAGGTACTCATCAACCCCCTGGTAGTTCAAATTTTTAATATCAAATCCGCAGTCGGTTTCTTGTTTTTTGTAAATTTTTTCCAACAGCAGTGCAGGCGTCGGAAACCGATACAAGTCCCCAAATTCCAGCTGGTTTTCCCGCAGATTCAGCGTTTCCTCTATACAGAGCACTGCTGCAGCCGCACTGAGAGAATCCCCGCCAAGTTCAAAGAAATTGTCGTCAAGTCCAATCTGAGAAACTTTCAGCGTTTCCTCAAACACACTGCAGATTTGTCTCTCTTTCTCTGTCTCTGGTTTCCGGTAAACCCGGGTGTACGTCAGCGGTTCCGCCTCCAGCGCCTTCCAGTCTGTCTTTCCGTTGGGAGTCTGCGGCATCTCAGCCAGCTCTTTTATCACATCCGGCACCATGTAAGAAGTCAGCCTGGATTTCATGTGCTTTTTTAACTGTTCCTCATTCACGGCGCCTTTTCCAACAACGGTGTAAAAACCAACTAAATGCTCCGTTTTATCAATTTTACGCACCATACAGCTGCAGGACGCAATGCCCGGAAACTCTCCCATTACATTTTCAATCTCTGAGAGTTCTATCCGCAGTCCCCGCAGTTTTACCTGCCTGTCATTTCTGCCGCAGTAGATTAAATTTTTTTCTTTGGAAAAATATCCCAAATCTCCGGTCCGGTAAATCCGGATTCCGTTCCAGATAATATATTTTGATTTCGTCTCCTCAGGCCTGTCTTTGTAACCAATCCCCACTCCACTGCCATACACGCAGATTTCTCCCACTGCTCCAAAAGGCACAGGTCTGCGGTTTTGGTTCAGCAGCACAACTCCCATATTTCCAATGGGCCTGCCGATGCTCTCCGTATCTCCGGCCTCCGTGATTGTGGCTCCAATCGTAGTCTCTGTGGGTCCATACCCATTGTACATGCGAATCTTATAAGTGTCTTTCAGACGTCTCACAAGACTGCCCGGCAGAACTTCCCCCGCTGCCAGAATAGCTTTCACATGACAGAGAGCCTTGGAAAACTCCTCATTCCCAAGATACGCCAAGATGCGCGAAGGTGTGCAGTGCAGCATATCCGCATGATGGCGCAGAATATGAGCAGCCAGTTCCCCGGCGTCCAGCATGGCTTTCTCACTTCCCAGCTCTACAAACAGTCCATTCATCAGTGGCACAAAGATTTCAAAAAGCGAAATATCAAAACAGATGGAGCCGATGGCTGCAATGCCGTGACAGTTCTTTGTCACATCACGGTTAAAAGGATTGTTATCCGGGTGGACAATATTGGCAATTCCTCTATGAGAGAGCATAACTCCTTTTGGCCTTCCCGTTGTGCCGGAAGTGTAAATCATGTAAGCGAGGTCCTCCTGCCCTATCTGGGGCAGCATATCAAGCTCCGGCTCCTGAGCCGCCAAAGCGTCAATCTCTATATAATCGTAATTCTCTGCAATTTCCACATCTTTGGAGGAGAGAATACAGCGGGCCCGGCTGTTCTCCACAATATAAGAAATCCGCTCCATGGGATAGGCAGGGTCTATGGGGATAAAAGCTGCTCCTGCCTTTGAGATGCCAAGAATTGCAGGAATCAAGCGAAAATCCCGCTTCAACAGAAAAGCGGCGCCGTCTCCTTTCTGCACCCCGCATCTTAAAAGCCCGCAGGCAATCCTGTCGCTCATCTCATCCAGTTCCTCAAAGCTCATCGTGACATCCCCTGCATAGACTGCAGGCCTGTCTCTGTATTTCTTTACGGCCCGTCGAAACAGAGAGGATATCGTATCATCCGGTTCGATAAAAAGAGATTTTCCGGTAACAGAAATAATTTTCTGATACTCTCCTTCCCCTATTGTCTGCATATTGGAAAGTTTTCTGTTCTGCACTCCCTCGGAAAGAATCAAAAAAAGTGCGTCACAGAGATGCCTCACCTGCCCGCTGGTATAAATGCTCTTCTGGTAATCAAACTGTACATCCAGTCCACCGCTCTCATTGTAAAAAAGATTAAAAGTAATGTGATTCTGCATGCCTCCGGCGACATTAAAGCGGACTTGAAAAGGCAAATCTGTCCGAAAAGAGAAACGATAAAAGTTAAACACATACTCAGAGACAGTATCTGCAATCACATTCTCCTCCCGCAGTCTGGAGAGAATCTCATCAAAACCAGCGTCTTTGTGGGCTGAGGCCTCCCTCGCCGCCTTTTTCACTTTCCGGCACAATGTCCCAAAAGTATCTTCCGGCGACACCGAAACCCGTACCGGAACCAGAAGGGTATAGCATCCCAGACATTCCTTCTGCTCTTTGGTTCGATTCAGCCGGGGCATCAAAAAGACCGCATCCGGCCGGTCTGTGGCCTGTGCCAGATAAAAAGCATAGGCAGCGGCAGCTATATACGGAATGGAAACGTCTTCCTGCCTCCCCAAAAACTTCATGGACTGTAAGATGATATCCGGCAGGGGAACCCGGTAACTGCCGTATTCCATTCCTGTCGCTTTTCCGGAAAATATGGAAGGCTCAAACTCTGCATCAGAAAAATATCCGCTCCAGAAACTGCTGTCCCCTTTTATCCCATTCCCACAGCGGGCAGCGAACAAAGAAGGCTTGATTTTCTTTCCTGCAAGTACATCCAGCACCCTCTGCACAAATAAGCTCATACCATAACCGTCTATGATAATATGGTGGAACCGCACATACAAAAAGACTCCACCTTCTAAAAGGGGAATCACTTCTGCCTGATACAGGCTGCCCTCCAGATTCATAGGCTGTCTGTCGGCACTGTCCATATATTCTTCCGCTGCATCCGCAGACTGTTCTTCTGTTATACGGCATGCATCCTTTTTCTCTCTGCCATAGTCCATACGCCATCCCTTTTGGGTGGGGCGCAAAAAGGCTGCAAAAATATCTGCGCTGTCCAGCACGATATCCGCCGCCTTCTTCACCTGCTGAGACGTATGCCTGGGCAGAAAAAGCTTTAGAGAAATTGTATTTTTTCCGCTGCCTGGGCAGCTCAGCTCTGTCATTGCAATTTCTCTCTGAGATAAATTCAGTCCATCCATTTGTCTCTCTGTTATCATAACCATGTCTCCGCTATCTTACTCAATTGTCAAAATGTCTGCAAACCCGGTCACTTCAAATATTTCCATAATGGTGTCATTAACGTTTGTCACCTGCATGGTTCCCTGTTTGTTCATGGTTTTCTGAGCTCCCAAAAGAACTCGAAGTCCTGCAGATGACAGATAGTCCAGCCCTTTCATGTCGATGGTCAGTTCTGTGATTCCCTCAATGGAATTTTTTAAAGCTTCTTCCAGCTCCGGCGCTGTATTGGTATCCAGTCTTCCTTCCAGTGCCAGACACAAATTGCTTCCGTTTCCTGTTTTTGCTATCTTCATTTCCTTTTCCCCTTCCTCAATGGCCTGTCTCTGCAGTCAACTGCCGGCAGTCCATTTTTTCTATCGTTATTTGCATTATATCAAATCACAATTCCCTTTCTGCTTTCACGTCATAATTAGCATTTTTTTCAGCATATTTTGCATCAGCCAAACATTTTTCCGGCCGGGTCAGAAATAAAAAGGCCGGCGGAAACACACTGCCGCATAATACTCTTCAAGCCGAATTTCCTTGAACTGATAATCTGCCACATCCAAATCATGAAAAACATCTGCCCGTCCATCTGGCATAATGCGGATTTCAAAGGAATTTAGGGGAAGGGAAAACCCTGTCCCCGCTGCCTTTGTAAAGCTCTCTTTCAATGTCCACAGACGGTAAAAGGCTTCTCTGCGCTTTTTTCCCTCTGGCTGCCCGGCAATATACTGATATTCACCGGAAGAAAAGAACCTCTTTGCCAGCTCCATATCTGCATCCTGCATTTTCTCAATATCACAGCCTGCCTCCACCTCCGCAAACACAGCCAGAACCATCTCTCCGGAATGAGATAAATTAAAATGAATGCTTGGGTGTTCCGGCAGATAAGGCTTTCCATTTTCTCCATAGGCAACGACAGCCTCACGCTCCTGCAGTCCATAATTTTCCAGTCCCTTTTTCATCAGAATCCCCGCCGCCAGAGACAGCCTTTTGTCCTCCAGGCGCATATAAGAATCTACTTTTTTACGGCGCGCAATTGACAGTGATTTGTAATGTTCGTCAAAATGCGATTCGTCCTTCAATTCTTTCGTATGCATTAAGTACAGCTTTGCGCCGTATTTTTCTATCACCAAATGCTTCATTCTTCCCTGCTCCTCTTCATGTTCAATTCCATAATCGTATTATTCATATTCAGTACCCGCATATACTGAAATCCTGACATCATTTTCTGCAGTATCGGAATACCTCCCACTACCGGCCCATCCTGAATGCGGCTTTGTTCCAGAGGATTAAAGGGGATGCCGTCATCCCGAATCCGCAGAATATAGCTGCCGTCCTGAACTGTGAAACTGATGTCGATATAATTCTCTCTGTCGCTGCGATAGCCGTACCGAATAATATTGACGGCGATTTCTTCTAAAGCCATGCCCAGGAACCCGGCGTCTCTCTCACTGATACCGTTATCCGCACAAAAATCCATCAGATTATCCCGAAATTCTGACACATTCTCCAGACAATTTCCCATGGAAAAATCCAGACAGGTTTCATTCTCCACTGAGGGCAGCATGTATCTGCCTCCATCCGGAAGTTTTCCGGCTCTCTGGGCCGTTATCCGATACAGCACCCCCAAAAGAATCGTCAGCATTTCACTTACCGCCGCGGCAATGCACACTCCTTCCAGTCCCAGCCAGAAGATCCCTGCCAGCGTCAGAGGCACAATCACTGCAAATCCCTGAAGAACTGTGATAACGGTGGAAAGCCCCGGCTGCAAAATCGTCTGATAATAGGACATCAGGAACTTGTTGTACACATAGAAGGGGAAACTGCATGCAAAAATGCGCAGCGCCGTCTTGCACAACGCCAGCATTTCTCCCCCTTCAATGCCAAAAAGGGCTGCAATCGCCTGTGGAAAGGCCAGAAACAAAAATAACAGTACTGCAATCGCCAGATAGCTGTACAGAAGAACTTTTCTGCAGAGCATACGGATTCCGTAATAATCTCTTTCCCCGTAGAGGATTCCAGCAATATTGGGAATCAGGCCGATAATACCTCCCACGCACAGTTCTGCAATCAGCACCGCATTGGCACAGACAGAATACACTGCCATAGAATCTGAGCCCAGAAACCGCACAATGGCAGAGTTGATAATCACAGATTTCAGAGCCGACATCATGGTAAATGCTGCGCTTGGTATTCCAGCCCTGGCCGCCAGTTTCACATGGGAAATCGTTCCTCTTTTTAACTTCTGCAGCTTCAGCATTCTGTGGGGAGAGCGCAGATAGAAGATAACCGTCACCATGCCTGTCAAATACCCAATTACTGTGGACAATGCGCTGCCGGCCATTCCCATGTGAAAGACTTTGAGAAGCAGAATGTCCAGCCCCAGATTTACCACATTGGCAATGATAAAAAGCGCGCTGCCAAGCTGGGGATGATTATCTGCATTCATAAAATAACAAACAATAATTGCAGCCGTTAAAATAGGAATTCCTCCAAAATTCACGGCCAGATAAGGCTCCACCAAAGATGCCATCTCATCACTTCCAGCAAGAAGCACTGAAAGAGGGGAGGCGAGAACAGGAGTCAACAGCGCAAAAAGAAGCGCTGCCAAAACTCCGGCTGCCAGGGAAGCGCCAAACACTTCCCCCGCCTTTTCTGTCTCTCTTTTTCCCAGCAGCACCGCCGTCTCGGCAGCTCCTCCCATAGCCAGCATTACAGCCGGCATCTGCAAGAGCAGCAGCACCGGCATGGAAAGTTCAATCGCCGCCATGGCGTCAGGGCCTAAGATATTTCCCACAATCATGCCGTCTACCACATTGCCCAGCTGCATTGCCACTGTCATCAAAATTCCCGGCAGAATGTACTGGTGGATTTTCCTGTTGATTAAAAATCCATTTCTCTCCATATTCATCCCCCGTCAATCAATTTTCCCATCGAAGAATCCCAGACTTTCCAGTGCTCCCAGAGCATTGCGCAGATAATTTCCGTCAGGCATAGGCCATTTAAAGCCCAGCCGGTAAAGAACTTTTGTGGTAAAGCTGTTCTCCGCATCAATGTAAACGCTCTTGGTATCTTTGTCGCTGGACAGATATGCAATTAAACCAGATATCAGTTCATTTTTATTCTCATCTTCAAGCGCCCGCTCAAGAGCCTCCTGAAACTCCTCATCACTCACTGTCTCGACTGGAATGCCGACAGCATTCATCTGCAGAATCACATCTGCCATCTGAATCACATAACTGCTGTAGGCGTGGAACACACTGAAATCACTCTCTGCTCCGGCAAGCCTCACAATGGCGTCCGCGGTAGAGTCAATAGGGGAAAACTCCGCAGGCATATCCAAGAGGGAAACCGGGAATTTGCCAAGAGCTACATATCCGCGCAGTGTCCGCATAAATCCATTGGTGACAGAGTTAATCTGGAACTCTCCGTCACTGACACGGCTCATCAGATTTCCCACTCTGATTACTCTTCCTTTCATTCCCTCAGCCACAGCTTCCAGAACGGCCCGTTCTGCCCGGAATTTTGTGTCGATATATTTGTTGGTAATGTTCTGTCCAAAATCCAGTTCATTCTCATGAATCTTCTTCTCCTCCGGGAACTTGCCGCCTACGTTCTCTCCGGCAACGCTCACTGTGGAGATTTGAATCAGGCTTCTGTCTGTCTCCATACAGAGCTGAATCAGATTCAGCACTCCCTGGTAATTAATTCTCTCTAACGTATCGTCTGCGGAAAAATGTTTTACACAAGCTGCGCAGTTGATGACCTGGTCAAACTCATACTCTCTCAGACGGCTTACACTGTCTTTCTCTGTTATATCTCCTTCCAGCACCACGATTCTGTTTCCGAAAAGTTCCTCATAAGGATTGCTGAAATAGTACACCAGCATACTCTTAAGCCTCTTTTCCACAGAGGAGGCATTTCCCTTCCTCAACAGACAGTAAATGGTGCTTTGGCTGTTCTCTATCAGAGTTTTCAGAATGTGGGAACCCAGGAATCCGGTAGCTCCCGTCAAGAGGACATTCCCTGGCAGACCTGGCCGAATCTCATCCACATGTTCCAGGGTATTCTGTTCCAGCACCTGCTGCAGCACATCTTGATTTCCTGCTTCCTTTTCCTTATGAACTGTCTGTTCTTCCGTTTCTCCTTGAGCCCGCTCCTGCAGCAGATACTCCTCTAAGGCGAGAGGCGTCTTGTATTCAAATAAATCGGCATAAGAAATTTCAATTCCCGCACTCATGCACTTCATGGCTACTTTCGAGGCGGAGAGAGAAGTTCCTCCATTTTCAAAGAAATCATCTTCGATTCCAACCTGCTCCAAGCCGAGCGCCATTCCAAATATTTCACATAGCTTACGCTGCAGCTTGGTGCGGGGCTCTACGTAATTTTTCTTCTCCATGGTGTACTCTGGTTCCGGAAGGGCCCGCTTATCTACCTTGCCGTTATTGGTAAGGGGCAGTTCTTCTAACTGCATCAATACGCTTGGCACCATGTAAGGAGTCAGATATTTCTGCATATAGCAGGTCAGATTCTGTTTCTCCACCTGTTCCTCTGCCACAAAATAGCCGCACAGGAACTGAATGGAATCTTTCTCTTTCACAAGGACAACGCTGGATTTTACTGTGGGGTACTGGTTCATGACATTTTCAATTTCATCCAGTTCTACACGAAGTCCCCTCAGTTTCACCTGGTTATCCATCCTGCCCATAAACTCTATTTTTCCGTGATGATTCCACTTGGCCAAATCGCCGCTGCGATAAGATTTCTTTCCTTCAAAGCGAATGAATTTGTCTTTTGTCATCTCCGGTTTACCCACGTAACCTCTTCCCACGCCGTCTCCTATGATAAGCAGCTCACCCGGCACTCCGGCAGGAAGGAGATTTCTGTATTTGTCTATCATCACCATCTTAGTATTGGCCATAGGCTTTCCAATGGTAATCTTTTCTCCTGTCACCTGCTCAAAGGCACAGCCAATGGTAGTCTCCGTGGGCCCGTACCCGTTAAACACCACCGCCTGGCTTCCCAGAGCCATAATCTTGTCATAAAGAGCGTCCGGAAATGCTTCTGCTCCCACATTGAACACCTTTATCTGAGACAAGGAATCTTTCATCTCCGGCATATCAATGATATTTGTCAGGAAGGATGGGGTGCAGGTCATCATATCCACACCATGCTCTGTGATTAATTGAGAGAGAGCCATGGGATTGTGAATTTCCTCTTCATTCGCCATGCAGACGGTGATTCCATGATACAGTGGAATACATTCTTCCAAAATGGACACATCAAAAGTAATAGCCGCAAAAGCCAGAGACACTGTGGCATTCTGCACATAGGAGCGGGCCTCCACATTGTACGGATTATCATTTACATAATTTACCAGATTGCGGTGCTCTATCATCACGCCTTTGGGCTTTCCGGTGGAGCCGGAAGTGTAGATACAGTAGCAAAGCTGTTCCGGTCTCACGTCCACATTTGGATTCTCTGTACTGCCTTCTGACAGAAGTTCCTCCACCACAAGCACTTTTGCATTTAACTGCTTCACAAACTGGCTGCGCTCTTTTGCAATCTCTCTTGTGAGAATGACAAATCCTGCACCGGAATCCTCCAGAATATAGGAAATACGCTCATCGGGATATTCGGGGTCGATAGGAAGAAAGGCACCTCCCGCTTTCATAATACCCTGTCTTGCCGCGTACACATCCACCGTCCGGGGCAGCATCACACCCACCATCTGCTCTGAAACAAGTCCCAGCTCCAGCAGATGATTTGCAATTTTATTGGCGTTCTTATTGAGCTCACGGAAAGTCCGTCTCTCTCCATTGGCAATCACCGCTGTTTTCTTTGGGTATAACAGCACCTGGTGCTCAAAGAGACGGTTAGCCGTGGTCTGCTCTACCGGACAATCTGTCTCGTTGTAACTGTCAATCTGGCGTCGTGCTTCTTTACTCACCATAGAAATTTCCTTGAGATATTTCTTGTTTTGAAGTTCCACAACAACCGTAACCAGACTGTCCACAAAACCTGCTATCGTGCTTTCCTCATAGAAATCGCTGCGATATTCCATCTGACAGCAGATTTCATTTCCATTTAAGACAACATCCAGAGACAGAGGAGCTTTGGCTGTGTCAAGCTGCAGTTCTTCCATAACAGCTTTCTTTCCTGCAATTTCCTTAAACTGGAAATTATCCCCCTGGAATGCAAACATCAAGTCCGCCTTAATATCGTATGCTCTGCTGATTTCCCCAAAGGAATAGATGTCAGCATTCATGCTGTTCATCAACTGCTCTCCCGTTTCCTTCAGGTAATCGGCCACCTTTTTCTCTCCGTCAATACTGCAGTACACCGGCAGCGTCTTCACCAGCATACTGATAATACCGGACAGTCTGGAATCATTTCTCCCATTGTAGATAGTGGTAAAGACTGCCTCCTCCTTGTTGACATACCGTCCTGTCACAAAGCCGAACGCAGCTGTAAACAGTGTGTTCATGGTAATCTGTCTCTCTGCACAAAAAGCAGTCAGTCCCTTGACATCCACTTTCACATTCCGGCAGTACATCCCTCTGCCCGGCGTTCCCTCTCTCTGGTCTTTGGCTGGAAGGAAATCTGTATCACATCCCGAGAATACAGAGTCGTAGTAACCCTTGGCTGCCTGGTATTCCTCTCCCTGCAGGGCTTTTTGCTCCACAAGAGCAGCTTCAAAACCGGAGAACTGCTCTCTTTCCAGATGTTCTCCCCCGTAAGCCCGGTTCATATCCTGCAGGAAAATGCCGCAGGAGGTTCCATCACTTATAATATGATGGAACTCCAGAAACAGATACTTGCCTTCTTCCGTATTATACAGCTCTATGCGGAACAAACGCTCTCCCAGAATCTGATAAGGCTTTACCAGCTCTTCCCGACAGAGGCGGTCCTTGATTTCCACCGTAAATTCTTCCTCATCCTGCCGTTTCTGCCAGATATCTCCATTTTCGTCCATATGTAATGTGGTTTTCAGATAAGGATGCGCCATCACGGTTTCTTCCACTGCCTGTTTCAACCGGGGCAGATCCACCTCCTCATCCAGATGAAACAGAAATGGAATATTGTAAATGGTACTTCCCGGGTTGGCGGCGCACTCCACAAAAATTCCGTTCTGTGTCTGTGTCAGCGGATACAGCTCCCGTCTCTCAAAGGTTTCCTCCTTCTTTCCCTGCAGGAGAAAATGCTCCAGTTTTTCTACAGTGTCATACTCTTTCAAATCTTTATTCCGAATCACCGCTCCCTCAAAGGTTGAAGACAAGAGGGCATTGAGTTTTACTGCACCGATGGAAGTAAGGCCCGCCCGGTAAATGTTGGTGGAAGCGCCGAACTCCCGATGCCCAATCACCTCCGCCACACAGTCAAAAATCTGCTGCTGCATCTCTCCCACCGGCTCTGTGAATACCTCTTTTTTACGCTCCGGTTTGGGAAGGGCCCGTTTATCTACTTTCTGATTCTGGTTCAGAGGAATCTTCTCAATCTGCATAGTCACTGCCGGAACCATATAAGGAGGCTTGCTCTCCTCAATAAACTCATTCATGGCTTCAATGTCCACCGTCTCCTCTGACACCACGTAAGCGGCGATGTATTTTCCTCCCGCCGGCTCATCAAAAGCTGCCACTGTAGCGTCTTGAATCCCTGGAAATTTACGGATAATCTCCTCCACCTCTGTCAGTTCAATGCGGAATCCTCTGATTTTTACCTGACCGTCCCGCCTGCCGATAAACTGTATGTTCCCATCTGGGAGAAACCGCACAATGTCCCCTGTATGGTACATTTTCTGACAATTTTTTAACTCGCAGAAAGGATTGGAAGTGTAGACTTCCGCCGTCTTATCCGGCCGGTTCAGATAGCCTCTGGACACCTGCTCTCCTGCAATACACAGTTCACCCGGCACTCCCGGCGGCACTCTTCTGCCGCAGCTGTCCGTCACATAGACCCTTACATTGGCAATGGCTTTTCCAATAGGAATGTCTTCCTCATAGACTTCCACCGGATAATTTGTGACAAAAATCGTACACTCTGTGGGCCCATATATGTTTTGATATTTCGTCTTTCCCTTTGGCTCAAAAGGCGTCAATGCTTCCCCGCCCATCAAAAGATACTGCAGGCTGTTATTTTCCATGGTAGTGGCAAACGCCCGCCCAATCTGGGTGGTCATAAAGGAATGAGTCACGCCCTGCTTCTCAAAATACTGATTCAGTTCCTGCAAATCCAGGCGAATGGCTTCCTCCACAATGCAGACAGCAGCGCCTGTCGTCAGGGCCGGATAAATATCCATCATATGAGTGTCAAACCCGTAGCTGGCATAAGCCGCCACC
>JAAWLS010000010.1 GCA_022798035.1 Lachnospiraceae bacterium
GGTGGTCGATGCGGCTGTAATGTAGCTGTCGGCCTTGCAATGGATCGTACAGCCGTCGAACAGGACGATGATTCCGAAAGGAGAGCTGCCGTTTGCCAACGGAGATTATATTTTTCTTCCGGATATTCGGAAAGCAGTGGAAGACAGAAAAACCCAGATTCCGGCTTATGTGGTGAGAGACGGCGGACTGCAGGAATTTATGCTGGGCATAGGAGAATTGACGGAGGATGAGCGCACAATTATCTTAAAAGGCTGTCTGATAAATTATTACAGGGGATAGCAATATCTGCCGGTGGAAAAGAGGAAATTATATTTTGGAAGAGCAGGAAAGAAAACAAGCGAATCGTAAGACAAATTGGAATATCAGGCCTTATTTGGCAATAGGGCTGACTTCCTTTCTGGTAATTGTCACTAGTATATCCTTTTTCTTTTTGATTTATCGGTTCGACGGAGTGGCGCAGATTTGGGATAAACTGGTAGTCATTTTACAGCCTATTACCATAGGGCTGATATTGGCCTATTTGATGACGCCTATTGTAAATTTTGAGGAGCGTTATCTGCTTCCGGTAATACAGCAAAAAATGGAGAACCAGAAAAAGGCGAAAAGACTGGTGCGGGGAATCAGCGTGGCAGGAGCGCTGCTGTTTGTGGCGGTGATTATCGGGATATTGCTGCAGATGGTGATTCCGGAACTGTATCGAAGCATCAACGGAATGATTGGAACGCTGCCCAGACAGGTCAATAGTTTTATGGACTGGCTGGGAGAATATGTCAGTTCTGACAGTGAGATTTCCAGCTATTTGGAGATGGCTCTCACAAAGAGTACAGAGTTTTTTGAAAACTGGGCTAAGACAGATTTTCTTCCTCAGACCAGAAATATCATAGCAGGGGTGACGTCCGGGGTTATTATAGCGGTGAAACTTTTGTTCAATGTGCTTGTGGGAATCATTATTTCCATCTATGTGCTGATGAGCAAAGAAGCTTTTATTGGACAGAGCAAAAAGATTGTGTATGCGCTTTTTCCTGGAAAGAAAGCCAACACGATTATACACACTGTCCACAAGAGCAATGAAATTTTCGGAGGTTTTATTTCCGGAAAAATTTTGGATTCTCTGATTATCGGGATTCTGTGCTTCTTCAGTCTGTATCTGATGAAAATGCCTTATACCGTGTTAGTCAGCGTGATTGTAGGCGTGACAAATGTAATTCCGTTTTTTGGACCGTATTTGGGCGGAATACCCAGTGCAATTTTAATTATGCTGGCAGACCCTATCAAGGGACTGTACTTTATTATTTTTATTTTGGTGCTTCAGCAGATTGACGGAAATATCATCGGACCGAAAATATTGGGAGATTCCACAGGGCTGTCCTCTTTTTGGGTGGTGTTTGCCATCTTGTTATTTGGAGGGATTATGGGAATACCTGGTATGATTATCGGAGTTCCGGTGTTTGCAGTGATTTTTTATATTCTTCGGAATGTGCTGGATTATATTTTGAAGAGAAAGAGGCTGCCCAGGGACACGAAAAGTTATGTCAGCGCAGAGAAATTAGATATAAACACAAATACATTGGTTTACCGCCAGGAAAAAGAGGTTGAGAGAAAGCCGGGAAAGCAGAAAAGACAGAAAAAAGAAAACAAGCAGAGTAAACAGTGATTTTGGTTCCCGCAGGTGTTGCCGTCAGGAAATACATCTGCGGGATATATTTTGACATTTACAGGGGAAATATGGTAGACTATGAAAGACAGGCTGATAATGGAAGCTTTATACCTTTAACATTAATTTTGAGGTGAAACAGTTGGATAAATACGAATATAAACTAAAGCTGGAACAACTGAAAAATCTGGTGCAGGAAAAAGATTATAAGACTGCTGCAGAGATTGCAGATACCATTAATTGGAGAAAGGTAAAGAGCGCCGCTGTCCTTTGCATGGTAGGAGAAATTTACGACAGAAACAAGCAGTATGAAAACAGCCATGAAATCTTGCTGATGGCATATGACCGGGCAACGGTGGGAAGGAATATTATCTACCGCCTTGCATTGGTGGCTTTAAAAATGGGAAGAGTAGAAGAGGCGAAAGAATACTATGAGGAATTTCTGGAAGTTGCACCTTATGATAATTTAAAATATGTGCTGCGCTATCAGATTGCCAAAATAGAAGGGGCCTCTCAGGAAGAATTGATTGAGATATTGGAAGAGTTCAAGGAGCGGGAGTACACGGAAGAGTGGGCTTTTGAGCTGGCATATCTCTATCACCGCTCTGGCAACAGCGAACGGTGCGTGGAGGTCTGCGACGAGCTGGTACTGTGGTTTGGAGATGGAAAATATGTAGAGAAAGCATTGGAACTTAAAATGCTTTATCAACCTTTAAATAAATTTCAGGAAGAAAAATACCGTCAATTTAAGATGAGCCGGGATGGGGTTGTGGAGGTGCGGCCTACAGATGCGCTGGAATCCGGAGAGATTGTTCACGAGACAATGCAGATACCGGATATCACAGCCAATCAAGGGCGGTTTAACACCATGAATCTGCAGGAAGAACTTGCTAAGAGTATGCAGCAGATTATGGATGCCAGCACGAAGGAAATTGTCACAGACACCATGGACAACATTAAGAAAATGGTAGAAGAGATTCCCTATCTGCAGGTACCTCAGGAAGAAGAGGAGTATGAGGAAGAGGAACGGTATGGACATATCGAAACAGACGAAGAGATAGACGGTTCTCTGAAGGATGATTTCAGAGAAATGCTGGCGGAAGACTGGGACGGGCAGTTTCGTTTCTCTGTTCCAGGCGGAGACTGGCGGGAGCCCCAGGTAAACGGCCAGATGAAGATTGAAGATGTTCTGATAGAGTGGGAAAAAACAAGACGGGCCGCAGAGGCGGCAATGGCGATGGCCCAGCAGAGGCGGCTGGAATCCGCCAAAGCAAGGGCGCTGCAGGAAGCAGAGGAATTGATGGAGCGCCTGAATGAGATTATCCCCAAATTGAATGCCGGAATCTCTCCGCAGGAACTTTTGGCAGAGCGTTATCTACAGAATGAGGAAGAAGAGACAGCTGAGATGGAGAGAAACTGGGCGGAAGATGTGGATGAGATAGAGGACTGGGCCAAGTACCCGCAGGAAGCCGTCGAGGAGGATTGGGCAGAACATATAGAAGAGCCGGAAAACTGGACAGAGATGAACCAGGAGCCGGAGAACTGGCCGGAGTCAGCGCAGGAGCCGGAGAACTGGGCAGAGCATACAAAAGAGCCGGAAAATTGGATGGAGCGCCCTGGGGAGCCCCAGGAAGAAGCAGGCTGGATTCCGGAAGAGGAGTCCCAGGAGACAGTTCAGGAAGAGACAGGCCGGATTCCGGAAGAGGAGTCCCAGGAGACAGTTCGGGAAGAAACAGGCCGGATTCCGGAAGAGGAGTCCCAGGAGGCGGTCTCAGTGCCAGAGGAGCATTGGCAGGAAGAGGCGGCAGAAAAGAAGAACTTAGAATATATTCAGAAAGAGATAGAGCAGCCAGCAGAGCTGATGGAAGAACAGATAGAAGATGTACAGGGAGACTTGCAGGGAGATGGAAATTTACCTGCAGAGCAGCCGGAAAATACCATATCAGATAAGAACCTGGAAGTAGAAATACAGGAAAATTCAGAAGCGAAGGAGCGTCCGAAAAAAGATATGCAGGAGACATCTTTGGAAGATTTGATAGAGCAGCAGGCGGTACAAGAAGAGTTAGAGTCGGAGAGAAAAGATGCGGAACAATATCTGGAATCTGTGTTCAAGGCGGCAAAGGCTGCACGGGAAGAGAAAAACCGTATTCCCAGAGTAGAGATTGAAAAAGAAAAGAAAGAAAACGTTTCCAAAGAGCAGGCGCAGGGAGAGTATATTTCTGAGGCGGTTCCAGAAATGATTCCAGAGGTGGGGATTGACCCGGAAGAAGAGCCGGTTACGAAGCTGAGCGAAGAGCAGAAAGAAATTTTTTCCTATTTTGTTCCTGTAACTGGTATGGAGCAGCAGCTGTGCCAGGTGCTGGAGGGAGCGCTTCACAGAAAAAGCAGAGACCGTACTTCTGCCAGCGGCAATATTTTGATTATGGGGGGCCGGGGCAGCGGTAAGACGGTGCTGGCCACAGATATTATTAAGGCCATTCAGAGAAGTGGAAAACATTCTGGAGGCAAAGTGGGAAAGATTACGGGAGAGGCGTTGAATCAAAAAGATTTAAGCCAACTGCTGAAAAAGATAGCAGGCGGATATTTGATTATTGAGCATGCAGGAAAGATATCTCAGGAGACAGCTACCAGGTTATCCCTGCTGATGGAGCAAGATACAGACGGACTGCTGTTTCTCATGGAAGATACCAGAAAAGGTATTGAGAAAGCCTTAAATCAAGATGCAAATTTTGCGAAAAAATTTACGGAGCAGATTAGAATACCTGTGTTTACCAGTGACGAACTGGTGGAATTTGCAAAGGCCTATGCCTACGAACAAGAATGTGAAATTGATGATATGGGAATATTAGCGCTTTATAACTGTATCAGCAACATACAAAAACTGGATGAGGCGACTACGTTGAGTGAAGTGAAGGAGATTGTGGACTCAGCCATCAGCAGTGCAGAAAGGGGTGGGTTGAAAAAATTATTTGGCGGGAAAAAATTCAGTCCCGAGGGATATTTGTACTTGAGGGAGAAAGATTTTGATAATTAAAGTAAGAAAGCAGAAACAGGAGTGGAAGGTATGGAACGTTTTTCGGATTTAGACATGTATTATTTTGGACAGGCAACGCACTATGATATTTATAAAAAGCTAGGGGCACATCCTCGAACCGAAAAGGGAAAAAAGGGTGTATATTTTGCAGTGTGGGCGCCTAATGCAGAAAAAGTGTCTGTCATTGGAACTTTTAACGAGTGGAAAGAAGAGGCCGATGAGATGGTTCGTCTGGAGCCTATGGGAATCTATGAACTTTTTGTTCCTGGGGCATCGGTGGGAGACTTATATAAATTCTACATCGAAACGCCAGATGGGGAGAAACTTTACAAATCTGACCCCTTCGCAAATTATGCAGAGCTGCGTCCGGGAAATGCCTCGGCAGTGGCAGATATTAATTCTTTCAAATGGACGGACAGCAAATGGATGGAGAAACGCGCAGCCTGCAAAGATGTGCATACACAGCCTATGGCAATTTATGAGGTACATCCAGGTTCCTGGATGCGACATCCTGGCAGAGAAGATGAAGGATTCTACAGTTACCGGGAACTGGCAGTAAAATTGACAGAATATGTAAAAGAGATGGGATATACCCATGTGGAGTTGATGGGGATTTCGGAATATCCTTTTGATGGTTCCTGGGGCTATCAGGTGACAGGGTACTACGCACCCACCTCCCGCTATGGCAAGCCGGAGGATTTCGCCTACCTGGTGGATTATCTGCACAAACACGGCATCGGTGTGATATTGGACTGGGTGCCTGCACATTTTCCAAGAGACGCTCATGGTCTTGCAGAGTTTGACGGCACCTGTCTTTATGAATATGCAGACCCCAGAAAAGGAGAACATCCCGACTGGGGCACAAAGATTTTTGACTATGGAAAAAATGAGGTAAAGAATTTCCTCATAGGCAGCGCGTTGATGTGGATTGAGCACTACCATGTGGACGGACTTCGGGTGGATGCGGTGGCTTCCATGCTGTATCTGGATTACGGCAAACAGGATGGACAGTGGGTGGCCAACAAATTCGGCGGAAATAAGAATCTGGAAGCAATTGAATTTTTTAAACATATCAATACATTGATTCTGGGGAGAAATCCCGGGACTGTGATGATTGCAGAGGAATCCACTGCATGGCCGAAAGTGACCGGCAGTGTGGAGGAAGACGGGCTGAATTTCAGCTATAAGTGGAACATGGGATGGATGCATGATTTTCTGGACTATATGAAACTGGACCCCTATTTCCGGAAGGACAATCACAATAAAATGACTTTTGCCATGAGCTATAATGGCAGTGAGCAGTATATTTTGGTGCTGTCTCATGATGAAGTGGTGCATTTAAAGTGTTCCATGCTGAATAAGATGCCGGGAGAGGGCAGAGAAAAATTTGCTAATTTAAAGGCCGGCTATGGGTTTATGATGGGGCATCCCGGCAAGAAACTGCTGTTTATGGGACAAGAGTTCGGACAGCTTCGGGAGTGGAGCGAGGAGCGGGAATTAGACTGGTTTCTCTTAAATGAACCGCCTCATCTTCAGCTTCAGACTTATGTGAAGGACTTGCTTCACATTTACAAAAAATATCCGGCTATGTATGAGGGTGATACCCGCTGGGACAATTTTGAGTGGATTAATGCCGATGACTGTTTCAGAAGTATTTTCAGTTTTGTGAGAAAGAGCAAAAGCGGCAAGAACAGTCTGCTGTTTGTCTGCAATTTCACTCCGGTGGAACGGGAAGACTACCGGGTGGGCGTGCCCCTGAAGAAACAGTATAAGTTGATTTTTAACAGCGACGAGGAAAAATACGGCGGTGAAGGTGTGAAACGCCCTGCTGCATATAAGGCAGAAAAGAAAGAATGCGACGGACGTCCCTTCTCATTTGAATATCCTCTTCCAGCTTACGGCGTGGCTGTTTTTGTATATTAAACTTCTGTGTGCATAGAGTAGAAAAAGGATTGCGGTAAAAACGTATTTGTTTTGCCGCAATCCTTTTTGCGCGGAAGTGCCCACGGAAGTTTTATCTGCAATATCTGCTAATCGTCCGCAGAATCCGTCACCTGACGCAGATGCTCCATATAAATCTCTTGAATGTTTTCATATTCGCCCAGCCCCTTTAAATGGCATACCACTTCATATCCGGCAGATGTAAAGAGAGACTTCCAGGAATTTTCCTGTTCTCCGGCCATATCCTTGTTGGCGTGTTCTCCGGCAGCCAGCATGAAGGGAGCCAGGTGGACTTTTTTGATATCTGTCAGTGAAATTTGACGGATTAAATCTTCCAAATCCGGACAGGCCTCTACCGTTCCCATAAAGAAGTTGGGATAGCCCATATTTTTTAACATATTGTCCAGGGCTGCATAGACAGAGTTGGCCTCATGAGCGGTACCGTGTCCCATCAGCACAAGAGCCTCTTTGGAGGAAAGAGAGGAGAATTCCTGAACGACTGCCGAAAGAGCTGCTTTTTGGTCTTTTGTGCTGGTGAGAAGAGGGGCGCCGAAACGGAGTTTTAGATTCTTAGGCGCATGGTTTCGGACGGTTTCTGTCATAACATCATTTTCCAGTCCATTGATTAGATGGGTGGGCTGTACCACCAGGCTCTCTATGCCGTCTGCAGCAATTGCAGCCATGGCCTCTTCAATGGTGGGGATGACAAGGCGCTCCCGTTTTTTTAAGATTTTAATAATGACCTTGCTGGTCCAGGCCTGATAAATTTTGTAGTCTGGAAAGTGTGCTTTTGCTTTTGCCGCTATCTGGTCAATGGTTTTCGCTTTGCTGTCTAAATAGCTGCATCCAAAACTTACCAGGAGAATTGCTTTTGTAGTTTTCATAAAGATTTCCTTTCAGAAAAATAAGTGAACTGCTACCAGCAGTATAGCAGAGTGGCAAAATACCGTCAAATGTGGTAAGGTTTATCTTGAGGAGAGAGGAAGCCTCGAAAAGAACTATAAGGAGGAAAACAGCATGAAAAGAGCGATTGCTCTCTGAGGAGTAGCATAACCGCAAACATGGCATATAGTATAGAGACAGAAAAAATGGGAGTAAAGCAGTGGATTATAGACAAGAGATGTTTTACAAGATGCCAGACCGGAATATGCCGAAAATGCCTTTTTACATGGCATATCCCATGCAGACTGTATATCTGGAGGAATTGGAATATGAAAGAGATATGCAGAAACTGAAAGATTTATATCCCAAAGAAGTCCGAACCATACAGGCGATGGTAGAAGAAGAATGTGACAAGATGGAATATGAGGGCAGCCTGATGTTCGATGAATATCCTGATAAATTGATGCTCAGACAGATTGTAAATCGGATTTATGACGGAGCAGCCGGAAGGCAGATGAATGTTCAGGGATTTGAGGCAAGTCCTTATGAGGCAGAACAGTATGAACAGGAGCCCGGTCCTGCAGAATCTTATGAGGAAGAGGATATGCAGGCGGAAGAGCTGCCGCTGGAAGGTAAAATGATAGAGCAGAGACGGCCAGGCTGGGGACCGCCGCCACCGCCTCCGGGGCCAGGCTGGGGACCGCCGCCACCGCCTCCGGGGCCAGGCTGGGGACCGCCGCCACCGCCTCCAGGCGGAGGAGGGAGACCGCCTCATGGAAACAGCGGCCTGCAGAATTTGATAGAAGTTCTTCTTTTTAATGAAATGTATCAGAGGAGATGCCGCCATAAACGCTGCCGCCGCTGGTGGTAACGAGAAGTTTTGGAAGGTAAAAGAGAAAAGAGCTGCCGTTTTTGTGTAAAACAGCGGCTCTTTTCAGGGATAAAGTGATTGACGGCCGTGCAGTGAAGGGTGTAATATTTAATGATACAAAAACCTAACGGTTGAGAAGCGGAGCTGTGAATAAATTGGAAGAACTGAAAGAACTTTTATATAAATATTTGAATGAAAAATTAATACAGATGATTATCAGCAATCCCAGAAATCAGAAGGAAGCTGCCAAAATTAAAATTCGTCCGGTGATAATGAAAGGCGGCCTGATTTTCCAGGCAAGCGTATATCAGGAAAATAAAGTGTATCACAAAAATTATGCGAAAGAGGAGGCAGTAGGAGAAATCGCAGACTGGATGGAAGGGTACCGTCAGCTTGAGATTTCTTCTAATATAGGTCAGGCTACGGTGCTGCTCAGCAAAAAAGGCAGAGTGACTGTGAAAGAAAAAGGTGGAGCCGTCTGTCTAAAAGAGACAGATTTATCCCATAATAGGAAAAAGAATTATATTTTGGAACCAGACCGGCGGGTGGAATTTCTGGTGGACCTGGGCGTCCAGACCCAGGAAGGGAAAATTGTCAGCGCCAGATACGACAAATTTCGCCAAATCAATCGTTTTCTGGAATTTATCGAGGATATTCTGCCGCAGCTTCCAAAAGACAGGGAAGTGACGATTCTGGATTTTGGATGCGGAAAATCTTACCTTACGTTTGCCATGTATCATTATCTGAAAGAGCTGAAAGGATATCAGGTGCATATTATCGGACTGGATTTGAAAGAAGATGTAATTGAGACATGCAGAAGGCTGGCTGAGAAATATGGATATGACAGACTGGATTTTTGCACAGGGGACATTGCCCATTACAGCGGAGTGGAAAAGGTGGATATGGTGGTTACGCTTCACGCCTGTGACACAGCCACAGACTATGCGCTGGACAAGGCCATCCGCTGGGGTGCGAAAGTAATTCTCTCAGTGCCTTGCTGCCAGCATGAGCTGAACGGACAGATGGAAAATGAACTGCTGACCCCGGTTTTGGGCTATGGTTTGATTAAAGAGCGGATGGCAGCTTTGATTACGGATGCCCTTCGGGCGCAGGTTTTGGAGAGCAGAGGGTATCAGGTGCAGATATTGGAATTTATTGACATGGAACACACCCCTAAGAATATACTGATTCGTGCGGTAAAAAAGGGAAAGGAAAAAGACGGCAGGGGGTATAAGAATGTGATGGAATTTTTGCATGTATCTCCTACGCTGGCTGCGTTACAGGATGGAAAGGAAGACGGACGGAATGCGTAAAGGTGTAATAAAAGCAGTTGTGTTACTGGTGGTTTTTGGGCTGACGGTAGTGATTATGGGACTTTTCAGTCAGCAGAATGATATGAATATGACCTCGGAGATGCCCCAGGCCACGCTTCCAGTGGTATATTTACAGCGGGGGGATGTTTTGATTAACGAGCTCTATGGCTACAGTTCTCCTATGGACGGAAGTGGAATGCGCGATACGATTACGCCTTTGAGTGAGAATTTGAATTTGCCTGTCACAATAAAATCTTACCAGAATCAGATTGAAGAAATTGCCTATGAAGTGCGCACGATGGATATGGAGCGCCTGATAGAGAATGGAGAGGTTAAAAGTTTTGACGAAAAAAATGGAGAAATGAAATTTGTACTTCAATTTCAGAATATTATGGAAGAGGAAAGAGAGTACATGCTGGTTCTCTCCATAAAAAGTTCCGCCAAGCAGGTGTACTACTATACAAGAATTATGAGGGACACCAATTACTATGTGGAGGAAGCACTGGAGTTTGTTCAGAAATTTCATGAGCAGACTTTTGACAAGAAGAATTCCAATAGTCTGGCCACTTATCTGGAGCCGGACAGCACAGGGGACAACACTACGCTGCAGAAGGTAACGATTCATTCCAGCCTGCGGCAGGTGAGCTGGGCGAATTTTGAAGGAAAGCGTTTGGAGAAACCAGTACCCTCCATAAAAGAGGTAGGGGAGGCATATCATGCCATTGTTATGCCCTATGTAGTAACTTCCAAAGGGGAAAACGGGGAAGTGGAGTATTACAATGTGGAAGAATACTTCCGTGTCCGCTATGATGAAAAAGTAGGGCGCATGTATCTGCTGAATTATGAGCGCACTATGAACCAGATTTTCCGAGGAGAAAACGGAACTCTGGACGGAAATAAACTGATGCTTGGCATTCGCTCCGAAGATGTGGAATTTATGTCAAATGAGAAAGGGAATATTGTGGCTTTTGTGCAGGAAGGAGACCTTTGGAGCTACAATCAGGACAACCATGAATTTTCGCAAATCTACAGTTTTCGCAGTGCGGAGGGAATCACTGACAGAGAGAATCATACGCAGCATCAGATTCGTATTATGAAAATTGATGAGACAGGCAGCATGGATTTCGTGGTGTGCGGCTATATGAACCGGGGCAGCCATGAGGGACAGACTGGAATCAATGTGTTTCACTATGACAGCGTAGGAAATACGATAGAAGAAGAATTGTTTCTGCCTGCGGATAAATCTTACGAGATGCTGAAGGCAGACTGGGGTAAACTGTTTTATGTAAATGATAATAATATGTTTTACTTTCTGGCAGACGATGTGCTGTACCAGATTGATTTAAACAGCCGGAAAGTAAAAACGATAATGGAAGGTCTGCGCCAGGAAAATTATGCCGTGTCAGAAAACGGCAGATACATTTCCTGGCAGGAAGGAAAAGAGCCAGACAGAGCAGATACGCTGCAGATTATGGATTTGGAAGGGGAGGAAACCCGCACCATTCACAGTGAATCAGGAGAGTATTTAAAGCCGGTGGGATTTGTGGAAAGTGATTTTATCTATGGAGCGGCAAAGATGGAAGACGTTGCCACTGACGCGGCTGGGAATATCAGGTTTCCAATGTACAAAATTACGATTATTGATAAAAATTCCGAGGTGGTGAAAGATTATCAGAAAAATGGGTATTATGTGTCAAAGGCGTATGTGGAAAAAGACACCATATTTTTGGACCGTGAGATAAAGACAGATACCGGGTATGCAGACACGGAGCAGGATACCATTAAGAATCAGCAGTTAGAGGCTTCCCGTAAAATAACTGTGGAAACTTCTCAGAATGAGAAAAAGCAGTGCCAGGTACAGATTGCGCTTGGAGACAGCTCTAAAAAGGGCTGGCAGAAACCCCAGGTGGCAGTGCCCAAGGAGGTTGTACTGGAAAAGGAAAGAATTATCCGACTGGAGGGAGGAGAGACTTCAGAAAATTATTATGTCTACAGCGGAGGGAAGATTCTGCTGTCCACCCAGTCTTTGACGGAGGCGGTTGCCTGTGCAGACCAGAATATGGGAGTTGTGATTGGAGAAAAGCAAAAGTATATCTGGAGACGTGGAAGAAAAAATATTCAGCCTATGATTGGGGCGGGGATGGTAGACGCTGCAGGAGTAAGCGGAGGCTCTGTGGCTCGGTGTCTGACATATCTTCTGCGCACAGAGGAAATCAACATAGATGTGGATGATTTGCTCACCCAGGGAGAGACGCCCAAGCAGATTTTGACGGAAGCGCTGAGCAATCGGAAGGTGTTAGACCTTGTAAACTGCAGTATGGAGCAGATTTTGTACTATATCAATTTGAATACGCCGGTGTTTGCCATGGTGAATAACGAGGCGGTTTTGATTGTAGGGTATGATGAGCACAATACTCTTTTATATCATCCAGACCTCAATGTGGTGCAAAAGATGGGACGGCAGGACAGCGGGGCTATGTTTGAGGAAGCAGGGAATCTGTTTCTGGGATATATCGAGTGACAAATTCATATTTTCATCCATTACAAGATATGCTATAATTTAGAAGAATGAAACCAGAAGTGAGGTCATGCATCTTCGACTGCCGCAGAGAAGGCAGCCGCTTTTTCTGCAATGGCGTCAGAGCTGAGCAAAAGAATTTTAGCAGGATGACGGTGTGCTAATGGGCATATCGCGTCAATTGGATAAATATATCAATTTAAGAAGAGAAAGAGAAAACAGGAGGAAAGGTTATGCAGAAAGAAGACATCAGAGCACAGTTAATCAGACAGTTTCCAGCGGAAGTGGTAGAGCAGAGAGGCTCCATGGATAAGATGTATTATTCCTGTCCCACCTGCGGCAGAATGGTATCCCTCGGAATGGATAAGTGCGGGGGCTGTACACAGATTTTAAGCTGGAAAAATATCAATCAGAAAGAATCTCCTCATGGGAAGAAAAAGGCCATGCTGGAGTTTGAGGTTTCAGAAGAATTTACAATTGGCGACTGCAGGAAGTGTCCAATCTCTTACATAGATACAGATGGCTCACAGAGCGTATATGAGTGTCCATTGAAGATGAGAGGTTCCTGCAGAATACAGTTGCTTTAAGCAGGGGGCTTACTTTTCATATGCAGAAAGAGAAATCAACAACTCTATTGACAGAGGGAAGTATATGGAGGAAAATGGTTGCTTTTGCTATTCCTATTTTCCTGGGGAATTTGTTTCAGCAGCTCTACAATACAGCAGATTCGCTGATTGTGGGGAATTATATTGGGAGTGATGCGCTTGCGGCAGTCAGTTCTTCGGGGAATCTGATATTTCTCATGGTGGGGTTTTTCAGCGGAATCGCCATGGGAGCCGGAGTTGTGATTGCCCGTTATTATGGAGCCAGGAATAAAGAGGATGTCAGCAGGGCGGTTCACACACTTGCGGCCTTTGGACTGGCGGCCGGAGTTATTTTAACAATTGTCGGGGTAGTAGTTACCCCGCAGATTTTGAGATGGATGGGAACACCAAAAAGCGTGTTCCCTAATTCTGTTTTATATTTCAGAATATATTTTGCAGGTTCTCTCGGATTTGTCATGTACAATGTGTTTGTTGGCATTCTGCAGTCTGTGGGGGACAGCAGACATCCTTTGATTTATCTGATTATTTCTTCCGTTACCAATGTGGTGCTGGATTTACTGTTTATTGCGGTGCTGGGAATGGGCGTGGGAGCGGCGGCAGCGGCAACCACCATTTCACAGTTTGCCAGTGCTTTTCTGTGCCTGGCTCGTCTGATGCGGACAGAGGAGGAATATAGAATTGAAATCAGGAAAATTCGTTTTGACGGAAGAATGATGCGGCAGATTATCTCAAACGGACTTCCGGCGGGAGTTCAGAATTCCATTATCGCTTTGGCAAATGTGGTGGTGCAGTCCAACATCAATGTCTTTGGTGCGGCGGCTATGGCGGGATGCGGGGCTTATTCCAAAATTGAGGGTTTCGGCTTTCTGCCTATCACTTGTTTTGCCCTTTCCCTGACTACGTTTATCAGTCAGAATTTGGGGGCAAAAGAATACCAGCGGGCTAAAAAAGGAGCAAAATTTGGAATTTTCTGCTCTATCATAACGGCGGAGATTGTGGGAATCTGCATTTATATATTTATTCCCAAATTGATTGGTGCTTTTGACAGCAATCCTGAGGTAATCCATTACGGGACAATTCAGGCCAGAACGGTGACGTTGTTCTATTTCCTGCTGGCATTTTCTCATTGTCTTGCGGGGATTTTCCGCGGAGCCGGGAAATCTATCGTGCCCATGGTGGTGATGCTGCTGTGCTGGTGCGTGGTCCGAATTACATATATTACGGCCGCAGTAAAAATTGTTCCGGTAATTCGTACCGTTTTCTGGGCCTATCCTCTGACATGGAGCTTAAGTTCCATCATTTTCCTGATTTACTTCCTGAAGGCGGACTGGATTCACGGGTTTGAAAAACAGGAGGAGGCCTGAGAGCTCAAATTAATGAAAATAGAATTGTCCCTTTTATTCTCTGCATAAAATTTCCATATCTGCGCATACTATCCAGGCAAAGAAATTTAATGTTTGGAAAAGAAAGGCAGGAAGTGACAATGGCAATGGATTTTAAACAGAGCGAGACAATGAAAAACCTGATGCGTGCGTTTGCCGGAGAGAGCCAGGCAAGAAACCGCTATACCTTTGCGGCAGGTCAGGCCCATCAGCAGGGGCTTTACGTGATAGAAAAGGTATTTCGATTTACTGCGGACCAGGAAAAGGAACATGCAGAGGTGTTCTACAACCAGTTGAAGGAACTGGCAGGAGAGACGATTGAGATTGACGGCACATATCCGGTAGATATCAATCCCAATATATCAGAGCTTTTGAAGATGGCCCAGCACAACGAATATGAAGAACATGATGACGTGTACAAGCATTTCGGGGATAAAGCTCAGGAGGAAGGATTTGGAAAAGCTGCAGCGAAGTTCCACAAGATTGCAGAGATTGAAAAAATTCATGGAGACCGGTTCGGTGAGTTTGCAAAGCTGCTGGAGTCGAATCAATTGTTTGTCTCTAAAGCAGAGGTAAAATGGATGTGCCTGAATTGTGGATATGTCTATGAAGGTAAGGAAGCTCCTATGAGCTGTCCTGTCTGTGAGCATGAGCAGGGATGGTTTGTGCGTTTAGAACTGGCGCCTTACTGCGCACCCTGCAGCCAGAACTAAAACGCTGTCTATATCAGAAAACACTTCTTACTAAGGAGGCTGCTGCAAGATAGTTGACTATTTGGCGGCAGTTCTTTCTTTTTTCACAATGTTATGTTAGAATATCGTTATGAAAGACAGGGGCGTTATTCAAGATACGAGAGGTAGAAATATGAGAAAAAGAAAATATGTTTTAGCAGCTATTGTAGGTTTGAGCATTGCGGCAGCAGCGGGATGCGGTGATAAAAAATCAGAGAAAACAGCAGATGCGGATAAGGACACAGCATTGGAGAAAACCGTGCAGTCTGAGCAGGGGGAAGGGAAGGAAGAGAAGGAGGAAGAGAAAGATATCCTGAATTTTAAGACGGAAGATTACGTAAAACTTGGAGAGTATAAAAAATTATCGGTGAAATATCCTGTTCCTACTGTGTCAAGTGAAGATATTCAGATGTATATCCAGGGAGTTCTGGATGAGGAGACAACATACGAGGAGCAAAAAGACCGGGCAGCCCAAAACGGAGACGATATCAGCATCGACTTTACCGGAAAGATAGAGGGAAAAGAATTTGAGGGCGGAAGCGATACAGAGTATGAGTTTATCCTGGGTACGGGAGAATTCTGGGAGGATTTTGAAAAGAATCTGATTGGAAAAAAGGCAGGAGAAACAGTTGATTTTTCTGTTACCATTCCGGAAGATTACTACGATGAAGAGGCTGCGGGAAAGGAAGCGCAATATACAGTGACCGTTAATTCCGTCAGTGAAGTGATTGTACCGGAGTACAACGATGAATTTGTGGCAAAAGTAACGGAATATAAAACGACAGAAGAGTATGAAGATTACATAAAAGAAGAGCTGATTATTTCCGGACAGGAATCGGCTGCAATGGAAGCAGGAGAAAATGCCCTGGTTCTTGCCGTGATGAATTCTGAGGTAAATGAATATCCCCAGGATTTGTATGATTTCTTTTATGAGGACACAAAAGAGGGGTATGAAATGTGGGCTCAGATGTCCGGAATGGAATACGACGAATTGATTGAAAGCATGGGAGAAAATGCTCTGGAAGAAGAAGTTTTAAAACAGGTGAATGAATTCCTGATTGTGAGGGCGATTGCAGGAAAAGAAGGCCTTGATATTACCGAGAAGAATTACAAAGAAGCTGCAGAGGAGATGGCAGGACAGTATGACTACAATTCTTTGGAGGAATTTGAGGAAGGATTTGGCAAAAATTATATCATGATTCAAATTATGCGTGAGCGTGTGGTGAACTTCCTGTATGAGTCTGCGGAGATAGAAGAAGTATCTCAGGAAGAATATTATAAGGAGCAGGAAGAAGCAGAAGGAGAGACTTCCGAAGAAACAGAGGAAGAAATTTTTGAGGAAATAGAAGAGTAAAGAGACAGAGGATGAGAGGCATAGGAAATGGAGCGTAAAGTAAAGGAGACGATATTTGAGTATACGATGATTACCCTTGCTGCAGTCTTATTGGTAGGAGGCGTATATTTCTTTAAATTTCCCAATCATTTTTCGTTCGGAGGCGTTACCGGTATGGCAGTGGTATTCAGCGCAGTGACGCCTTTCAGTGCAGGAACTATCAATTTTGTGATTAATATGGCGCTTCTGGGATTGGGCTTTGCGTCTCTGGGACGTGATTTTGGCCTGAAAACAGTTTACGTAAGTGTATTGATTTCATTGGGATTAAGCGGCCTGGAGGAATTTTTTCCTTTGTCAAAGCCTCTGACCAATGAGCCAGTGCTGGAATTGATTTTTGCGATTGTGCTTCCAGCCTTAAGTTCAGCAATTTTGTTTAATATTGGTGCAAGCGGCGGCGGGACAGACATCGTAGCTTTATTTTTAAAAAAGCACAGTACGGTCAACATAGGGACTGCGCTGTTTCTTGTGGATTTGATGATTACGGTTGCAGCATGCATTATCTTTGATGTTCAGACAGGATTGTTTTCTTTCTGCGGACTGATGGCGAAATCTCTGGTAATTGATACTACCATTGAGAATATCAATCTCTGCAAATATTTTACCATCGTGTGTGATGACCCGGAACCTGTCTGTGATTTTATCCACGAAGAGCTGATGCGCAGCGCAACGATTTTTCAGGCGGAGGGAACTTACAGCCACAATGAGAAATATGTGATTTTGACAGTAATGAAACGAGGTCAGGCAGTGCAGCTGAGGAACTTTATCAAACGAAATCAGCCAGATGCTTTTCTGATGATTACCAACAGCAGTGAGATTATTGGAAAAGGGTTTCGAGGATTGAACTAGAAGCTGGAATAAATAAAAAAAGGGACTGCTGCAAAAGGCATTAGACGCAAAAGATTGTGTCCAGTGCAGTTTTGCAGCAGTCCTTTTCTTATTGCTATACAAGGAAAATTAGCCATCCGAAAACGCAAAAATTATATCTCAGCCGCCATTTCATCGGCTGTCTTGTGGGTCACGGTGATATAAAGGGTCGTTGTCGTTACCTCGACTTCTTCCTCAATGATGTTGCCCGCTCCATCATCCG
>JAAWLS010000011.1 GCA_022798035.1 Lachnospiraceae bacterium
CACGAATCCGGAAAAACATCTGGAGCAGATTATAAATTCATAAAAATTTATTAGTTGTATGGATTTGGTCGTGAAACACATTCATGCGTTTGTCGTGCGTGAGAGAGGAATAACGCTTGACAGTTAAAAGAACATATTCTATAATACTAAGCAGAGTGTGAGCAAAGACCGCACGAAGGGGTACACCACCACGGGTGTAATTCCTTTGTGTGGTCTTTTTGCATTGCAGAGAACTGTTTTTCTGCGGTGCAAAAATAATTATAAATGAACGATGGAGGTGAAACAATGATTATAAACGGTGAGAAAAAGGAGATTCCACACCCGATATCTCTTTTGGAGTTTCTGCAGCAGGAAGGATTTCAAAAGGAGAGAATTGCCGTGGAGTTAAACGGAGAAATTCTGCCCAAATCTGAGTATGACAGCACAGTGATTCAGGAAAAAGACAGACTGGAGATTGTGAGTTTTGTAGGAGGGGGCTGACAGTAGAGAAAAGAGAGAATGCTGCAGAAGAAAGTGAATTTTACGGAAAGAGCAGGTGACAAAGAGAATGCTGCAGGAGGAAGTGAATTTTACAGAAAGAACAGGTGACAGAGGAAAAGTGAATGTTGCAGGAGGCAGTGAATGACAGAGAGAACAGTCAGCAGAGAACAGCTGAAACAGGCGTTACTGGAGCGGTATACATTGGAAATGTATGAGCGTATTTCCAATGGTTCTGCGGCAGTGGCCGGACTTGGAGGGCTGGGCTCTCACATTGCTCTTATGCTGACAAGAGCAGGGATAGGAGAGCTCGTTTTGGTGGATTTTGACAGAGTGGAACTGACAAATTTAAACCGGCAGGCCTACAATATTTCTCATCTGGGACAGCCGAAAACGAAAGCGCTGGAAAAGATTTTGAGAGAAATCAATCCGTATTTGAATGTAAAAGTGAGAAATGAGTATGTGACAGAGGAAAAAATAGAAGGGATGTTTCGAGACTGCCGGATTCTCTGTGAAGCCTTTGACAAACCAGAGGAAAAAGCAATGCTGGTAAATACAGTGCTGGAGCGATGTCCGGAGACAGTGGTTGTCTCTGGCGTTGGGATGGCTGGCTGCGGCTCAGCAAATACCATTGAGACGAAATGGAAAATGAAACGATTGTATCTCTGCGGGGATGGAGAGACAGAGCTGGACCATGAGACCTGTCTCATGTCTTCCAGAGTGATGGTGTGTGCGGCGCATCAGGCCAATATGGTGCTGCGGCTGCTGCTGGGAGAGGCAGAGCCTTAAGTAAGATGCCGACAGGATTTTTGACTGTGAAAGAATTCTGCCGTGTTGTAGATAGGGTGCTGGCAGAAATTTTGCTTGTGAAAGCGTTCTGCCGTGTGTGAAAAAGCAGAAAGAAAAGGGTGGAAAGAGTGAAAGAAGATAAATTGGTACTGGGCGGACAGGAGTTTAATTCAAGATTTATTCTGGGTTCTGGAAAATATAATGTGGGGCTGATAAAGGCGGCTATAGAGCAGGCTGGAGCGGAAATCATTACGCTGGCAGTGCGCCGGGCCAATTCCGGCGGAGAGGGAAATATTCTGGATTTTATCCCGGAAGGCATCACGCTGCTTCCCAATACTTCCGGTGCAAGAAATGCCGAAGAGGCGGTGAGGATTGCAAAATTATCCAGAGAACTGGGATGCGGAAATTTTGTGAAAGTGGAGATTATGAGGGATTCCAAATATTTACTACCGGACAACCCGGAAACAGTAAAAGCCACAGAACAGCTGGTGAGAGAGGGATTTACTGTGCTTCCCTATATGTACCCGGATTTGAATACAGCCAGGGATTTATGCCAGGCGGGAGCAGCGGCAGTGATGCCTCTTGCCGCCCCTATTGGCTCCAACAAGGGACTGGCTGCCAGAGAATTTATCCAGATATTGATTGATGAGATTGATTTGCCCATTATTGTGGATGCAGGAATCGGAAGGCCCTCTCAGGCGTGTGAGGCGATGGAGATGGGGGCGGCGGCGGTGATGGCCAACACAGCCATTGCCACGGCAGGAGATATTCCAAAGATGGCGCTGGCTTTTCGGAAAGCCGTTGAGGCTGGGAGAGAGGCGTATTTATCCGGTTTGGGCAGAGTACGTGAAAGCGGAGGAGAAGCCTCCTCCCCGCTGACAGGATTTTTGAGTGAACTTTGACATTTTCTAAGACTTAAGGAGGAAGCGTAGAGATTTGCCGGAAAATATGCGGCTTTGCGGCATAAATCCGGTATGGGAAGCCCATAAATCAATGCTTTTCCCCAAAATGAAGAATGGCTGGAGCCATGCCAAGAGGACAGAATGGAGGAGATTATGGAGAGAAATCAGCAGAGGGAAGTCAATCACATGGAATATCTGGAAGGGATGGAGCAGATTTCTTCTGATATTCTAAAACAGGTGACGACTGCAAGGGAGAAATACAGGCCCCAGGATTATACCAAGGAGGATGTGAGGCGGGCATTACAGGCAGAGAATAAGAGCGCTGTAGATTTTGCCGCTTTGCTGTCTCCGGCGGCGGAGCCTTTTTTGGAGGAGATGGCGGGGCAGGCAAAGAAAGAGACAGAGAAACATTTTGGAAATGCCGTCTATCTGTTTACCCCAATTTACATTTCAAATTACTGCGAGAACCACTGTGTCTACTGTGGTTTTAACTGCCATAACCAGATTCACAGAATGAGATTGAATCAACAGGAAATTGAGAAAGAAATGGAAGCAATTGCCAGGACAGGACTGGAGGAGATTTTGATTTTGACAGGGGAGAGCAGAGCCCAGTCTGATGTGGAATATATCGGAGAGGCCTGTAAAGCTGCCCGGAAATATTTCAGAATGGTGGGAATTGAAGTCTATCCCATGAACTCAGAGGATTACCGGTATCTAAGGGACTGCGGGGCAGATTATGTGACGGTTTTTCAGGAGACTTATGATGCGGACAAGTACGAGACACTGCATCTGGCAGGGCATAAACGCATTTTTCCTTATCGTTTTCATGCCCAGGAAAGGGCCCTGCTGGGAGGAATGCGGGGTGTGGCGTTTGGGGCCTTGCTTGGCCTTGCAGATTTTCGAAAAGATGCTTTTGCCACAGGGCTCCATGCTTTTTATATTCAGCGGAAATATCCCTATGCAGAGATTTCTTTTTCCTGTCCAAGACTTCGCCCCATTGCTCCGGAGGGAGAGGAAATCAGCGGAACAGCCGCATGGACAGCAGAGAAAAAGGTTAGTGAGCGTCAGCTTCTGCAGATTATGTGCGCTTATCGCCTGTTTCTGCCTTTTGCCGGAATGACAATTTCCACAAGAGAGCGGGCTGGGTTCCGGGACCATGTAATCGGAATGACGGCCACCAAAATCTCAGCAGGCGTCAGCACAGGAATCGGCAGTCATTCTAAGGAAACGGAGAAACAGGGAGACAGTCAGTTTGAGATTGCAGACAATCGAAATGTGGCGGAAGTGATTTCTGCCATGAAGAAGCAGGGGCTGCAGCCTGTGATGAACGATTATGTGTACGTTTAAAAGGGCTGCGGTCTCTAACTGGGAGCTGTATCGGAGCTTTCACGAAAGTGGCAGCAGAGAAGAGTACATAGAATATCTGGCGAAAATAAAATCGGACTTACTGATTGTCAGAGAAAAGGAGATGGGGGAGGAGGAATATCTGAAATTCTTTTTGGCGCTCTGGGAGAGATGCGGCCGCAGTCAAAAAAACAGAGAGGGAAGCCTAATCATTCCACACAGGTATCTTTCGGCGGTTTATCAGACAGGATGTTCCTGCGTTCATCTGCCTCTGTCCTGGTTTAGGACATACCGCGAAGCAGAAAAATTGGTTGGAATAGAGACAATCGGCGTCTCAGTCCATTCGGTGAAAGAGGCGGAGGAGGCGGAAAAATTAGGTGCCTCTTATCTGACGGCGGGGCATGTCTTTGCCACAGACTGTAAAAGAGGACTTCCTCCCAGAGGATTGGAATTTCTGGAAGAAATCTGTAATAGTGTGACGGTACCGGTGTATGCTATCGGGGGAATTCATCCGGGGAATCTATGGAAGATAAAAGAGACTAAGGCAGCAGGGGCCTGTATGATGTCGGAGTATATGAAAAGGGAATGTCTGCCTGTTTTTCCCTTTACTTTTCTATAAAAATTGCTTTGTACATAAAATGGAACAGCGTATATGCTAAAGGACAGTTCTCTTTTGCTTAGGTGATGCTTTTTTATATTTTTTGTGGAATAGAATTGTTGACAATGCGCATAATGCGTATTATAATATATTTAAATTAACAGAAAGGAGAGATGCCATGAATGAATAAGGAGGTATTGGATGAGATTTAGGGAAATTGAAAGTATGATATTAGAAAACGGATGGTATCAAGTAAAGCAAAAAGGTTCACACCACCAATACAAACACCCGACTAAGTCTGGAAAAGTTACAATTCCAGAACATGGAGGGGATTTGAATCCTGATACAGTGAAATCAATTATGAAACAAGCGGGGCTTTAAGCCTCATTTGCTCAATTTATATAAATGGAGGTGCATATTATTGAAATTAATTTATCCGGCTGTATTTAAGCCTTTTACGGATAAAAGCGGAGGATATGTGGTAGAATTTCCGGATTTGCCCGGTTGTGTAACAGAGGGAAAAGATTTGGAACAGGCTATTGAAATGGGGATTGATGCAGCCAGTGGCTGGATATTAGGAGAACTTGAAGATGGAGAGAAAATTCCAGTGGCCTCTGACTATTCAGAAATAACTGTTGAAAAAGGGTGTATGGTAAATATGCTATTATTAGACATTGATGCTTATGAAGAAAAATATGGTGAAAAGGCTGTGAGGAAAAACCTTACTATTCCTGCATGGCTGAATACTTTTGCTGAAAAAAATAATATCAATTTTTCTAAACTTTTACAAGAAACCTTATTCTCAATGGCGCAGGCGAAGTAAATACAGGGGGCTGTCGGTTAATAGATGGTTATTGAACAGGGAGGCATGTGATTCGCCGAATCACATGCCTCCTTGTAAAGTTTCATTCAAGGGTAATGTTTTGTTTGATATCCAGTTATAAGACTCTCTTTGGGGAATTCCTTGATGCCAGGATAATTTCCACTATCATTGACAGCAGATGCAGGCAGGATTTCATCCTTACAACTTTGTAAGGTAATTGTAAGGGAAAGACAATGCAGAGTTAAGAAAAATACGGTAACATTTTGGTATCAAAAAGATATCCGGGTAAAATTTTTCTTTTCATAGGGCGGCAGATAGAATTGTTTTTGCCTGCAAAGTCGGCCTGTGTATTGCCGCAGGAATGTCAGAATTTCATTCTTAAAAAAATATTAAGAATATTTATGAAGAAAAATCAAGAATATTTTCGTTAAATAAAATATACACCTGCATAAGAAAAAGAAGAGACAAAAGCAGTAGGAGAGGAAACGTTATGAGAGATATTACATTTACAGTACCCTGTTACAATTCAGAAGATTATATGGAGCGGTGTATTGACAGCCTGCTCAGTGCAGATGAGCGTGTGGAGATTATTATTGTAGATGACGGCTCCACCGACGGGACAGGAGAAATTGCAGACAATTATGCCAGAAATTATCCTGAGATTGTGAGAGTGGTACATCAGGAAAACGGCGGACACGGCGCAGGAGTCAACGCAGGACTGGCTTTGGCAGAGGGAAAATATTTTAAAGTGGTGGACTCGGATGACTGGCTGGACGAGGAGGAACTTCAGAAACTTCTCAGAAAAATCAGACAGTGGGAGAAAAATAATGTCACAGTAGACTTGATTGTATGTAATTATATTTACGACCATTTTTATGAAAATAAAACGAAGCGGATGGGCTATCGAAATGTGCTGAAAGAGGATAAAATATGCGGATGGAATGATATTCGGCATTTTCGCCCTTCCCAATATCTGGTGATGCATTCCCTGTTCTTTCGGACGGAAGTGCTGAGAGAATCAGGAGTGAAACTGCCGAAACACACCTTTTATGTTGACAATATCTTTGCAAACCAGCCATTGCCCTATGTACAGTCTCTGTGTTATCTGAATCTGGATATGTACCATTATTTCCTAGGCAGAGAAGACCAGTCCGTCAATGAGAAAGTGCTGATGCAGCGGATTGACCAGCAGATTCGTGTGACAAAGCTGGTGTCCAAATGCACAGATTTAGAGCAGCTCAAAGAGAAAAATCCTAAACTTGAGAATTATCTCACTCGGAACATTTCCATTATGATGGCAATTTCCTCCATTCATCTCCTGCTGATTGGGACGCCGGAAGCCTGGAAAAAGCGGGAAATGCTGTGGAACTACGTGAAGAATCACAATCGGAGATTGTACCACACCCTGAAGCACAGAACAATCAGCGGTTTAACGTTTCTTCCGGGAAAGGCTGGAGCGGCCCTTACGCTGGCAGGTTATAAAATGGCACGAAAATTTTATCAATTTAATTAAAAAGATGAATCGACTTACAAAAGAAATTTTAGATTTGCATAAAGAAAGAGGCTGAGATTATGGAAAAATTATATGTTGCATTGGTAGACACACCGGGACTTTTTGCTTCCATTATACGCCGGGTGATTGGGATTGATTATATTCATGTGGTGCTTTCTCTGGATGAGGAATTGAACGAGGCTTACAGCGTGGGAAGAAGGAATCCGGCAGTTCCGCTTTTTGCAGGATTTGAAAAAGAAGATGCGGAGAAAATAGAGCAGGCGTTTCCGACCGCCAGATACCGTATTGCCAGTTTGGAATGTACCAGGGAACAGAAGCAGAATATTTCCAGACAGCTGAGGGAATGTTATGAACAAAGATTTCATTATCATTATTGTATCGCGGGGCTTCCCATGTTATTATGGAATAAGCCTTTTTACCAGAAGAATCACTATACCTGTTCCTCCTTTGTGGCAAATATTTTGGAGGAGAACGGAATAAAACTTTTCAAGAAGCATTTTTCTTTGGTGACGCCGAGAGATTTTTATGAGCTGAAACATACCAGGCTGGTGTTCGAGGGAACTCTGCACGAGTTTAATGGAAGCTGTCTTCGCTATTCAAGGGTTCAGCCCGGTATCTTCCGACAGGCAATGCAGAAGCTGTCCTATGTGATGAATGGAGCAGTGTGACAAGTTTCAGTGTCAGACAGAGCGGCAATTTTATATTTATGTGTGAATGGAGCAGTGGAATTTATGAATCGAAAAAATGTAATCAGTGCAGGTATTTTTTTGCTGTTGGCGGTTTTGACCTTCAGTGCTGTTTTTAAGGGAAATGATATGACTGCAGTCTATAGGGCAATGAAAAGACTGGATTCCATATATCTGTGCGCTGCGGCTGCTACAGCAGTATTTTTTGTGTCGGCAGAAGGGATTATGATTTGCTATCTTCTTCGCTGTCTGCGTTATAAAACCAGTATGGCCGCCTGCGTCAAATATTCTTTTGTGGGATTTTTCTTTTCCGGAATTACCCCTTCTGCTACAGGCGGGCAGCCCATGCAGCTCTACTACATGCAGAAGGAAGGCCACAAAGTTTCAGACAGCACGGTGGTGCTTATGACGGTGGCGGTGATATATAAATTTGTTTTGGTGGTGATGGGAGCAGGTATCCTGCTTTTCTATCACGAACCTTTGGCCGGCTATCTGGGGAATTATCTTTATCTGTATTATCTGGGGCTGTTTTTGAATACAGCTTTGGTAGTTATCCTCCTCTTTATCATGATAAGCCCCAGATGCTTCAAGGGAATTGTGACGGGCGGAGAGAAAATCTTAAAAAAACTTCATCTGCTGAAATCCTCAAAAGAGAGAACGGAAAAATTGATTGAGATGGCGGACCAGTACCATGAGGCAGTGCTGTTCTTTTTGAAAAATAAGAGTAAGATAGCGGTGGTTGTGGCATTTACGGTGGTACAGCGGTGCAGTGTATTTTTTCTCACCTGGCTGATTTACCGGGGATTTGGACTGGAGGGAACCAGCGCGTTTACCGTTATGAGCCTTCAGGCGGCAATTTACATTGCAGTGGATATGCTGCCTTTGCCGGGAGCTCAGGGAATCACAGAAATGATGTACAAGACGGCCTTTGCCATGGTATTTCCGGGAACATTTCTTCCAGCTTCCATGTGTGTGACACGAGGATTAAATTTCTATATGGTGCTGATGCTCAGTGCTTTGGTGGCAGTTTGGTGTCATCTCAGAGCGGGAAAATCCGGGAGAGTGGCGGCGAATTTGTCATAAGAATTTGCTGTTTTAAAGATAAAATCAGGGATGGCAGTATCTGAAAATCTGCCATCCCATTCTTTTTTAATCTATCTTTTCTACTACGACAGCGGTTCCGCTGGCGATTACGCCAACCATATTATTTATGAAAGTGACATAATCAAAATCAATTCCAATAATGGCATTTCCTTCTAGCATGTAACATGATTCCTGCAGACTTAGAAGGGCCTGTTTTCTTGCTTCTTTTAATTTATTGGAAAATAGTTCGGACCTTGTTCCTGTTAAATCTGAGAGAGAAGCCCCTAACTCTGAGATAAATCCTGTTCCTAAAACACATTCACCGGAAATGATGTCTATATATTGGGCAATTTTATGTCCCTCAAAATGATAACCGGTGGTTAATAACACGGGAGAAACTCCCTCTGCTATCATGGTATCGAACTCTAATTTCTTTTTTTTGATGAGTTCTTCCTGTTTTCTTTTTTCAGCTTCTAGTTCCTCAAGTAAAGCGTTTTTTTCCTCTGGTGTCTTATATAAATCCAGCAGGTATTCGCGTAATTTCTCATCAGCAATACGAGGTATCACAGTTGTCTGAAATTCCAGGGAAACGTCGTTGTCTTTTTGCTTTATTGCTCTTATTTTAGAATGACAGTTCCCACATACATAGTAAGATGACATAGAGCCTTCTAAAGGATTTCCCTCAAACATTCCCATTCTTTTTTTACAAATACAACATTCAGCCATAAAATAAACCTCCAAACTTTTTTATTATTATAAATGATTATAAGAATTTTGTCATTGGACAGATAAGCGGTTATGTATACTTTTGCAACAGTTCAGCCAGTTGAAAAATCTTCCTGCTCACAAAAAATTAAAACTTTTTTCAAGGAAAATACGTTATATTAAGTATGAGAAACAGTTCCCGCCTCAAGAAAGAGGTGAGCTTTATGTAAAACAAATACACCTCAAAGGAGAGCTTTTAAAATGCAGGATAGAGAGATGATTCGGGAGATTCAGCGGGGAAAAAGAGAATATCTGAACGTCATTGCGGAGAAATATTATGATGATATTTATCGCTTTTGCTGCTATCAGATTGGAAGCAGTCAGGATGCCGGTGATTTGACTCAGGAGACGTTTCTGCATTTTATCCGCTCTGTGGAATACTGTCATTCTCAGAACTTGAAAGGGTATCTGTTTACCATAGCGCGGAATGTGTGTGTGGACTATTTCAGGAGCAGCAAGAGCAGACGGGACAAAGAGACGAATTTTCAGATAGAGGATTTTTCAGAAGAAAATCACAGACAGGAGGGCAGGACATATCAGGAAGAGTATTTAATTACAGTGGAGCAGCTGGCACAATGCCTTCCTCAGATGCAGCGGGAGGCCGTGGTCCTCTACTATGGCTATGGCTTTAAATATCGGGAGATTGCCAGAATGACCGGGACGAAGATTGGAACCGTGAAGTCCAGAGTGCGACAGGGAACGGAGAAGCTGAGACGAAATGTAAACAGGGAGGACTGGAATGCATAACAGCTGAAATGTAAGTTGGAAAGAATAAAACGTTAAAACGAAATGTAAGCTGGGAAGAATGGAACGTTAAAACGAAATGTAAGCTGGAAAGAATGGAGGCAGAATTGAAAAAGAAAGAGAGATTTGTGTTGGAAGAAATTCAGATAAAAGAGGAGCAGAAACAGAGAATCCTTCAAAATATTGCAGCGGAAGTAGAACAGAAACATTGGAAATATACGCCTTCTCTGTGGGAGATTTTTAAGGGACAGCTAAAGTATATCTCTGCTTTTTGTCTGGGGGGCCAGGCAGCCTGTATGCTGACGGTGATTCTCCTGCTGGGATATTTTCAGGAGAGAGGAGGGAATACTCTGACATATTTGGGTGTGTTTTCTGTGGCGGCTTCTTACGTTGGAGTATTTCTTTTGATGGAATTGAGCCGGAGCAGAGATTATGGAACCATGGAATTAGAACAGAGCTGCTATCTGAATTTAAAACAAGTGTGGTGCATAAAAATGATTTTGTTTGGCTGTCTGGATTTTGTGATGTTTACAGTGATGATTTTGGGAATTGCAGGAAATACTTCCTGCGGCGCATTTCGAAGTATGGTATATCTCTTGGTGCCCTTTGTGATTTCCAATAGCGCACAGCTTTGGGTGTTTACGATGCTGCGGGGAGGAAGGAGAGAATACCTGCAGATGGGAACCGGGATTTTGGCAGGCGGAGTATCCCTGATTCCGCTGTCCAATCCCCAGTGGTACAGCATGGAATATTTTGGAATCTGGGTGCTGGCCCTGGCGGTCTCCCTCGGATTTTTTACAAGAGAAGCGAGACAGATATACCACAAATTGGAGGAGGGAGAGATAGTATGCTGGAGCTGAGGTTAGACAGAGTGAGCAAACATTACAAACAGAAAATAGCGGTGGATAGTTTGGAGTTTACCTTCCGAAAAGGAGTTTATGGGCTGCTTGGAGCAAATGGAGCCGGGAAAACCACACTGCTGCGTATGATGGCAGGTGTCTTGAAACCGACGGCAGGAGAGATTTTGTGCGGTCAGTGGGAGATTGGAAAAATGGGCGGGGAATACCGGGCAAAGCTTGGATATCTGCCTCAGGAGTTTGGGTATTATCCGAATTTTACGCCACAGCGTTATATGAGATATCTGGCGGAGTTAAAGGCGGTTCCGCCGGATATTGCAGAGGAGAGAGTCGAAAAACTGCTGGAGTATACAGGGCTGAAATCTGTTGCGGAACACAAGATAAAATCATTGTCCGGAGGGATGATACGCAGGCTGGGAATTGCCCAATCTCTTTTGAACCATCCGGAAATTTTGATTTTAGATGAACCCACTTCCGGTCTGGACCCCAGGGAACGCATTCGTTTTCGGAACATGATGAGTGCTCTGGGACGGGAGCGGCTGGTGCTTCTGTCTTCCCATATTGTGGCAGATATTGAGTTTATTGCGGACGAGATATTGGTGATGAAAGGCGGAAGGCTGATTCAGACGGGAAATCCGGATGAAATTCGAAAGAATGCAGAGGGAAAGGTCTGGGAATGTCTGGCGTTTCCGGAGGAAGCCGAAAAACTGCAGCAGAGATTTGCAGTCAGCAATCTGAAAAATATGGAAGATGGAAAAGTGAGCCTGCGGATTGTGTCAGACAGCCCGCCTGCAAAAGGGGCCGCGGCAGTCTCACCCAATCTGGAGGACGCCTATTTGTATTTGACAGGCTCCGGTGCACTGAACCGCGGTGTATGACAGAAATGGGACTGAAAATGGGCAGCTGCAGGAGGCAATCGTTTTGCAGCCGCCTGATTTTTAAAAAGTAGAGAGGAGAAACAGCATGAGACTGTGGAAGATGGAGTTTTCTAAAATTGCCGCAAGGCCTGTGATGAATGTGGGTTTTCTGATGCTGACGGGATTTTTTATGCTGATTATCTGGCAGGAGGCAAAAGGGAGCAGAACGGAAATGGACGGGATAGTGTACCAGGGGATAGAGGCAGTCAAAAAAGACAGGGAGCTGGCAAAAGAATACGAGGGGATTTTTACAATGGAAAAGGCAGAGGATATTGTGGAGCGGTTTGGATTTTCCGGTTACGTGGGTGAGAACAGTGTGGAGTTCTCCCGGGTGCGGGAGGGAAATTACTGCAGCCAGTTTGTCACAGACAAAATGACAGATTTTATGCAGACAGAGAGAAAACCCTCAAATTTTTTGGAGGGAGAAGCGTGGGAAAATTACGGCAGATATTTCGTGTCAGGCAGTGTTCAGTTTGGATATGCAGCAGGGTGGAGAAAACTGACAGAAATATGGACTATGGCGGTACTGTCCTTAAACTTCTGGCTGGTGCTGATGACAGCCCCTGTATTTTCAGAGGAATACAGCAGAAATACCACGGGAATTCTGCTGTCTACTCAGCGGGGAAAATCAGAGGATATCCGAAAAAAGATAACGGCGGCTCTCGGATTGGGGCTGATGGCCTACGTTCTGCTGACAGTACTGCTGGCGGGGAGTACTGTGGCGGCCTATGGCAGTGACGGACTTCACGCAAGCGCGCAGATGGCTTGTGATTCCCTGTGGGGAGATATGTGGAAAAACCGCAGCGTGAGTTTCTTTTTGCTTTGGATGTTTTTGGCGGGAATGGTGTCTGTGCTTTTAAATACCGCCGTCATCCTGCTGGTGTCAGCAAAGGCTAAACGTCCGGTAACTGCAGTGACAACAGGATTGGTTCTCTTTCTGCTGCCCTGGGGCGTCAATCAGTTTTTGTTTCAAATTATGATGTCCATGGGAATTGCAAATTCTTTTGCAGGCTGGATTTTTATGGACGGCATACGGATTTTCTGCTTTTCCATGCCATTTTATCTGACTTTCTCAGATATTTTCTCCATTCCTGAAAATTGGCTTGTTTTTCTTCCAATAGTCGCGCTGTCTGTTATGGCGCTGAGTATTTGGAGAGCGCAGGCCAATTACAGAAATTATCAGGAGGGATGAAAAAAGTTGTCCGCTTATTGATTGTACTCGTTTAAAATCCGGCGCTTCATGTCAAAGAGCTCGTCTGACAAATCCACGTATACTTCGTGGGGATTTGCAAAACGTTTTGTCTCGTTCCAGAGGGTTTCCTTTTCGCTGTCACAGTATTTTTGAATGTCCATGACGCTGGGAGACTGATAGACGCAGGCTCCGTTTTGGAATATGGGAACCAGCAGTTCACGCATGGTATAGGTGCCGCCTTTTAACGTGGTTCTTTTCCAGGTTTCCAGGGAGTGGAACAGACGGAGGTCTTTGGAAGTATCAAAAGTTTCATCTGCAAGACAGATAAGGTCTGCTTTGATTTTACCGGACTCTTTTTCATAAATCCGGTAGACTGTTTTATTGCCGGGATTTGTCACTTTCTCTGTGTTTTCTGAGAGTTTGATTTTGGGCAGAAATTCTCCCGTCTGGCTCTGAATGGCAGCCAGTTTGTAGACGCCGCCAAAAGCAGGACAGTCTTTGGAGGTAATCAGGTTAGTGCCTACGCCCCAGGAAGTGATTTTGGCCCCCTGAGCCTTTAAATTTTCAATGAGATATTCATCTAAATCATTGGAGGCAGAAATGACGGCATCTGAAAATCCTGCTTCATCCAGCATAGTACGGACAAGTTTGGACAGGTAAGCCAGGTCGCCGCTGTCCATGCGGACGCCGTAAAAGGTAAGAGGAATACCGGCTTTTCTCATTTCAGTAAATACGCGGATGGCGTTTGGCACGCCGGATTTTAACGTGTCATATGTGTCCACCAGAAGAATGCAGGCGGAGGGGTAGAGCTCTGCATATTTTTGGAACGCTGTATATTCATCCGGAAAACTCATAATCCAGCTGTGGGCATGGGTACCTTTGACGGGAACGTCAAACATCTGTCCGCAGAGCACGTTGGAGGTTCCGCAGCACCCTCCGATTACTGCGGCCCTTGCCCCGTAAACGCCGGCGTCCGGACCCTGTGCCCGGCGCAGGCCGAATTCCATCACGCCGTCTCCCTGAGCGGCGTAGCAGACTCTCGCGGCTTTTGTGGCAATCAGGCTCTGGTGGTTAAAAATGTTTAGGAGGGCAGTTTCTATCAGCTGTGCTTCCATAATGGGAGCAATAACTTTAATGAGAGGCTCCCTGGGAAAAATTACGGTGCCCTCTGGTACGGCGTAAATATCGCCGGAGAACCGGAATGTTTCAAGATATTTCAAAAAATCTTCGTCAAAAATGCCAAGGCCTCTCAGATAGGCAATGTCTTTCTCTGAAAAGCGCAAATCTTTGATATATTCTATTATTTGTTCCAAGCCGGCGCAGACGGCATAACCGCCGCCGCTGGGATTGGTTCGGTAAAAAGCGTCAAATACTACCGTGTCATTGTTTTCTGTTTTAAAATAACCCTGCATCATAGTCAGTTCGTAAAGGTCTGTCAATAATGTCAAATGTTCCATATATCTGCTCCTCTCTGAATGAGTAAAATTCATCGCTGGGTTTCCCCTGTGGAAACCATTATGGTATATCATATCACACTTATTGGGAGATGACAAAACAATGGAATGTGATTTCTTTGTGATTTCCAGTGGAAAATCTTTTCATTTCATATAAAATGTGCTATTCTTAATATTACTTTGGCGTTTTAGAATTGATTCAGAAAGAAAGGTAAATGATTTATGAAGAAAAAAATAATGGTATTACTGTGTCTTTTATGTATGGCGGCTCTGCTGGGAGGATGCGGGACGGCAAAGAAAGAGAACAGTGACAAGAAAAATGATGCGAAAGACGAATCCAAAAAAGAGACAGAGAAGATAGAGTACAATGTAGATGATTATGTGGAACTGGGAGAATACAAAGGATTAAAAGTGGAACTGGGCACCTATGAAGTCACAGACGAGGATGTGAAAAATGAGATAGAGATAATTCTGCTGTCCTATCCGGTCTATGAGGACTTGGATAAAGATACGGTGGAGGATGGAGATTTTGTCAATATTGATTATGAAGGCCTGAAAGACGGAACAGCTTTTAATGGAGGAACGGCGGAGGGCGCCGTGCTGGAAATCGGCTCAAACAGTTTTATTGACGGATTTGAGGAAGGATTAATTGGCGCAAAAGTGGGAGAAAAAGTGGCCCTTGATTTGACATTTCCCGAAGATTACCAGAACGAAGAGCTGGCAGGCCAGGCAGTGGTATTCAATGTAAAGGTAAACAAAATTGTCAGCAAATCAGATATGACCTACGATATGCTGAACGATGAGTTTGTAAAGACAAATCTTTCTTCTCAGGGCTACCAGAATGTAGAAGAATTCAAAAAGGGAGTGAAAGAGGAGCTGGAAAGCGGCAAAGAAACCACAAAGAACACGGAAACCCAGGCTGCGCTGGTGCAGGAGCTGAAAAAAGTGTGCAAAGTGAATGGATTTCCGGAAGGGCTGCTGGAACAGAAAGAACAGGAATACCTGGAGCAGTTTAAGTCAAATCTGAAAATGAATTTTGGTATGGAGCTGGAGGACTATCTCAAAACTTCCAATATCACAGAGGAGCAATTTGATGCTCAGATAGAGCAGTATGTGACAGAAAATTTGGAGACTCAGCTGATAATTGAGGCCATTGCCAAAAAAGAAAATTTCGAGATAGATGAGAAGAAGTTTGCAGACTACAAGAAGAGTGTTGTGGAAGATTTTGGCTATGAGAGTGAGGAAGCTTTGCTGGAGCAGTATGGAGAAGATTATGTGAGAACAGTATACCTCAATGAGCAGATAATAAAACTGCTGGAGGAAAATGCAGAAATCACTTATAATGAAAATGTAAAAGACGGCGGAGCTGTACAGATGCAGGGAGAAGACAGCGGGGAAGATACGCCAAAAGAAGATGCAGATGAATCAGACAAAGAGAAAGAGGATTCTGCCGGGGAATCGGATAACCCATAATAAGCTGACAGGACGTTTAAGCCTCACGGCATTCATCCGATATCCCTGCAGTTATGAGTATTTTATCATTGTCCGCAGGGATAAAAGAAACGGAAGGAAATAGAAAGAAAAGGAGACAGATATGGAATTGATGAACATCAAAGATTTATACCGAAAAAGAGAAATGTTTCTGGAAAAAGAAGTGACAATCGGCGGATGGGTGAGAAGCATCCGCAATTCCAAAAATTTCGGATTCATTGTAATCAACGACGGCACATTTTTTGAACCGCTGCAGGTGGTATATCACGATGGACTCTCTAATTTTGCAGAAGTGGAGAAGTTAAACGTAGGGGCAGCCGTGGTGGTGAGAGGGAAACTGGTGCCCACCCCCCAGGCAAAACAGCCTTTTGAAATTCAGGCGGAGGAAGTGGAGATTGAGGGACAGTCCACACCAGACTATCCGCTGCAGAAGAAACGCCACAGTTTTGAATATCTGCGGACGATTTCTCATCTGCGTCCCCGTACCAATACCTTTGAGGCAGTGTTCCGAGTGCGTTCTTTGATTGCCTATGCCATTCACAAATTTTTCCAGGAGCGAGATTTCGTGTACGTACACACACCGCTGATTACTGGAAGTGACTGTGAGGGAGCAGGGGAAATGTTCCAGGTGACTACCCTGGATTTGGACAATGTTCCCAGAAATGAAGAGGGCGCTATAGATTATACCCAGGATTTCTTTGGCAAGCCCACCAATCTCACGGTAAGCGGCCAGCTGAATGGGGAAACTTATGCCATGGCGTTTAAAAATATTTATACCTTTGGGCCTACGTTCCGGGCAGAGAATTCCAACACTACCAGGCATGCAGCAGAGTTTTGGATGATTGAGCCGGAGATTGCCTTTGCAGATTTGGAGGATGATATGATTTTGGCAGAGAGTATGCTGAAATATATCATACAGTATGTGCTGGAACACGCGCCGGAAGAGATGCAGTTCTTTAACAATTTTGTGGACAAGGGACTGCTGGAACGTCTGAATCATGTGGTGAATTCTGAGTTTGCTCACGTGACTTACACAGAGGCAGTTGAGATTCTGGAGAAAAATAATGAGAATTTTGAGTATAAGGTATCATGGGGCGCAGATTTGCAGACAGAGCATGAGCGTTATCTGACAGAGGAAGTGTTCAAACGTCCTGTATTTGTGACAGATTATCCCAAGGAAATCAAGGCTTTCTACATGAAGCTGAACCCTGATGGAAAGACAGTTGCGGCAGTGGATTGTCTGGTTCCCGGAATCGGAGAGATTATCGGGGGAAGCCAGAGGGAAGATGATTATGACAAATTGTGTCAGCGGATGGAAGAAATGGGACTGAACAAGGAGGACTATGATTTCTATCTGGATTTGCGGAAATATGGTTCTGCGAGACATGCGGGATTTGGTCTTGGATTTGAGCGGTGTGTTATGTACCTGACCGGAATGACAAATATCCGCGATGTGGTGCCTTTCCCGCGGACTGTAAAGAACTGCGAATTGTAAGAGAAAAGAAATTTGCAAATGGCCTTTGCGTATCACAGAAGAGACTGTGATACGCAAAGGTTGTTTATGTGAAAAGAAATCTTTATAAAGATTAAAAATGTGCTTGAACATACGTTCCTTTTTGAATATAATATAACTTCTCGGAATCTCAATGAATGAGATTCCAACCGAAGATTGACAACTGAATATCGTGCAGGAAAAGAAATTAGAGAAAAATGGACATAAACATTG
>JAAWLS010000012.1 GCA_022798035.1 Lachnospiraceae bacterium
GAATAAAAAAGCTCTTATCGCACTGCGGCGGATATGAAATCTGTCGCAAAGCGACCCGCCGCAGGCGGAGAATCCTGCAAAGCAGGATTCTTTCTTGTCCAGGAAAATTTTTTGAGTTTCCAGGCAGGGAAAACATGGATGCATAGTCAGCAGAGAAGATTACTGTTTCGCAGTCCGCGGACGCGCAGGAATCCTGTCTGTGGGAAACATGGTTATGGTACTTTGTAAAATACGCGGCTCACAGGGCGGAAAGGCTGAAAATATGTTAAACGAGAGAGAGGCAGAGAAATTTCTGAAGGAGATTCGAAAATCAGGCAGTATTCTTGGATTAGATACCATGAGACAGCTGATGAAAGAACTGGGAAATGTTCAGGATAAATTAAGAATCATTCATGTAGCGGGAACCAATGGAAAAGGCTCTGTGTGCGCGATGACTGCTTCCATTCTGCGGGAAGCAGGCTGCCGGGTGGGAACGTACACTTCTCCGGTCGTTTTTGACTGGCGGGAACAGTATCAAATAAACGGGCAGCCCATAACCAGACAAAAGTTTCTGGAAGTTCTCGCCAGCGTGAAAGAAGGATGTGAGAGGGTAAAGGCAAAAGGGGGAGCGATGCCCACGATTTTTGAGGTGGAAACTGCAGCAGCTTTTTTGTATTTTTATCGGGAAAACTGCCAGATTGTAATATTGGAAACTGGAATGGGAGGAGAAAGAGATGCCACTAATATAATAAGGAAGCCGTTGGTGAGCGTCATTACTTCCGTCAGTATGGACCATATGAAATTTTTGGGAGACAGCTTGGAGGAAATTGCGAAGGCAAAGGCCGGGATTATCAAGGAACAGGGCAGAGCAGTGGCTCTAAGGCCGAAACAGGAGAGCGTTCGGAGGATTCTGGAAGAAGTCTGCCGGAAGAAAGGGGCCGTGCTCTCTTACGCGGAAGCAGAAAATGCATGCCGCATGAGGCAGGAGGGAGGATTTCTGTGTTTTTCTTACGGAGAAATGGGAGAAATCCGGCTGTCCATGAGGGGGGCGTATCAGGTGGAAAACAGTATATGCGCCATAGAGACTGTTAAAATTCTTAGGGGAGAAGGATGGAAAATTACAGATACAGACATCAAAATGGGATTGAAACATGCCAGGTGGGAAGGGCGCTTTTCTGTGGTCTGTCAAAGACCGCTTTTTCTGATGGATGGGGCCCACAATGAGGATGCCGCAAAAAAATTGTATCAAACTTTGGAAATGGGTTTTACAAATGAAAAAATAATCTATATAATAGGAGTGCTTGCAGATAAAGATTACGGGAAAATGTTGGAAATTCTCCTTCCGCTGGCCTGGAAAGTGTACACGGTTACGCCGGACAGTCCAAGAGCCCTGCAGGGAGAAGTGCTGGCAGAGGAAGCTGAAAAATATCATGGAGACGTTACCTGCTGTTCTTCTGTGAGAGAGGCCGCAGAGGATGCTCTGGCTTTGGGAGAGCAGGAAGAGGCAGTAATATTGGCCTTTGGCTCCCTGTCCTATTTGAGGGAAGTCAAAGATGTTTTGACAGAAAAAAGAAATGCTTTTGAAAGAGACAGCAGTTTGAAGGAGACATAGAGTATGATAGAGAAAGAGAAAATAGAGCAGGCCGTGACTCTTTTGCTGGAGGGAATCGGAGAAGATGTGAACCGGGAGGGATTGAGAGAGACACCGGGACGGATTGCCAGAATGTACGAAGAAATTTTTGCAGGAATGGAGCAGACGCCGGAAGCATGTCTTGGCAGAACATTTCCGGTGAAAGACAGCGGCATGGTTCTGGAGCGGGATATCACTTTCTATTCCATCTGCGAACACCACCTGCTGCCTTTTTACGGGAAGGCGCATATTGCCTATCTTCCAGACGGAAAAGTGGTTGGACTGAGCAAGCTGGCCCGCACTGTGGAAGTGTATGCCCGCCGCCCTCAGATTCAGGAGCAGCTCACCGTCCAGATTGCAGAAGCTTTAATGAAGTATCTGAAACCGAAAGGAGCCATGGTTGTCATAGAGGCGGAGCATATGTGCATGACGATGCGGGGAATCAAAAAACCGGGAGCTCGGACGGTTACTTGTGCAGTCCAGGGAGTTTTTGCCCAGGATAAAGGAATGCAGGAGACATTTTGGCGGATGATGGAGCGGTAAGGGATGCAATTGTCTATAAAAAGAAAGAGATGAAAGGCAGATGACATGAGAATTGGAGACAGAGAATTTGACGTAAAAAACCACACGTATATTATGGGAATTTTGAATGTGACACCGGATTCCTTTTCAGATGGAGGAAAGTATAATGAGAAAGACGCAGCACTTGCCCATGTTCAGCAGATGATAGAGGAAGGGGCTGACATCATTGATATCGGAGGAGAGTCTACCAGGCCGGGACATCAGCCGATTACGGCAGAAGAAGAGATGGAGCGGGTGCTTCCCATACTCCGCCTTGTGAAAGGGGAATTTGACATCCCTGTGTCCTTAGATACCTATAAGTCTCAGGTTGCGGAAACTGCCCTGAAGGAGGGAGCAGACTTAATCAACGATATCTGGGGGCTGAAATATGACAAAGAGATGGCCAGGGTAATCAGCAGTTACAAAGCAGTCTGCTGTCTCATGCATAACCGGGATTCGGCGGATTATAAGAAATTTATGGAAGAAGTAAAAGAAGATTTAAGAAAAAGTCTGGCAATGGCTCATGAGGCCGGAATTGAGGATGACAAGATTATTCTGGATGCCGGCGTGGGATTCGGCAAGACTTATGAGAATAATCTGGAGGTTATCTGTAAAGTGGGGGAACTGCATGAACTGGGTTATCCATTGCTGCTTGGAACTTCCAGAAAGTCAGTGATTGGACTGACTTTGGACCTTCCGGTGACAGAGCGGATGGAAGGAACCGTAGCCACGACAGTATGCGGTGTGATGAATCACTGTGCATTTGTGAGAGTGCATGATATCAAAGAAAATAAGCGCGCCATTCAGATGGCAGAGGCAGTTCGGGAGGGTTGGAAGTGATGAATGAGAGACAGTTGGACAAAATTTTTATTAAAAATCTGGAAGTATTTGGACGCCACGGAGTGCTTCCGGAAGAGAACCGGCTGGGACAAAAATTTATCATAAATGCAGCTTTGTATCTTTCTACCCGGGAGGCAGGGTTAAAGGATAATTTAACAAATACCATTCATTATGGAGACGTCTCTCGTTTTATGACATCTTTTATGACAGAACATACTTATCAGCTCATTGAGGCGGCAGCGGAACAGATGGCCAGGGCAGCGCTGCTTCAGTTTGCAGGATTAGAAAAAATTGAATTGGAAATCGTAAAACCCTGGGCGCCTATTGGCCTTCCGCTGGAATCTGTCTCTGTAAAAATTGTGCGGGAGTGGCATCAGGCTTTTGTGGCGGCAGGCTCCAATTTGGGAGACAAGGAGAATCATATTCAGAAAGGAATCGCATCTCTGAGAGAGTGTGAGGATTGCAGGGTAGAGCAGGTATCAAGCCTGATTGTCACAGAGCCTTACGGCGTAACGGAACAGCCGGAATTTTTGAATGGAATGATAAAGTTAAGGACGCTGTTGACACCCTGGGAGCTGTTGGAACTGCTTCAGAAAACGGAACGGGAAGAAGGGCGGGAACGGCTTGTTCATTGGGGGCCTAGAACCCTGGATTTGGATATTATTTTCTACGATGACTGGGTGATTGACACCCAGGAGCTTAAAATTCCTCACCCGGATATGCAGAATCGGACGTTTGTGTTGAAACCTATGGCGGAGCTTGCGCCTTATTTTCGCCATCCGCTGCTGAATCAAACGGCAGAACAGATGCTGGCGGCAGTTTTGCATAATATATAGTATAGCCGTTCTGCTTCAAAGAAATTTTATCAACGATATCTAAAAATGGATTTTTACCGATTTTGTGCTTTTTGCACTTTTCTGACAACCGGAATTTATCGCTTCCTAATAATCCAGTCGTCATCTATTCCATGTGTTTCTCCACATAAAAATTGCCACATTCCATCATCTTCATCATGCGATACATATAGAATAGGTGCCTGATTCTCCATTATATGACAACAGATAATCGCAGCAGTGTCGGGGGAATCATAAAAAGGAAATTTCATGTCCGCTACTCCTTTCAAATACTGATTTTAATGTATATCAAATTGAAATTTATACAGTGGGATTCAAATTATTATCGCAGTATCGTTTGTTCTTGCTTCGAGAACTCCAATTTAACTTATTTCTACAATTGTACATGAAAACATGGGACTTTTCAATTCTCAAACTTATGAATAAATTATCTCCTTATGTGGTAACAGCTTTTGATAATAGTGGTTGACAAAATTTTATTCAGTTGTTAAGATAGAGAAGTGTTGAAAAATGAAAAGAAATGAGGGATAAGATGTTTCGATAATCTATTTTGTGAGAAAAACAGAAAACGTGAAAAGGATTTGCCTGGAGGACGGGCAGGTGCCTGCTGTTTTTGTACCGAAATAGAGGATGGGACATTCTATTCTGAATTTGTATTGAGGTTTGAACATCGAAGGAAATTGTCGATGTTTCTGCCTGTGTTACTGTGCGGACAGCGCACAGAGTAATATCAGAGTACACCATAGAAAACCTATAGAATCTGCTTTCGGTAACAAGCATCTGTCTTTCCGTAAAAGCAGATTTTTTGTACTTCTATTAAGAAGAACTTATGCACGTCTGCGCAGATGCAGAGAACATATGCCGCTGAGGCAGTGTATCTGCGGCGCAAAATTCTGTGGAGTGGGGTTCTTTTTTGAGACTATGGAGGGAAATGATGTTACAATTAAAAAATATAACGATTACACATAGAAAAGATTTGCGGGAGATAGTAAAGGATTTTTCCTTTATTCTGCACAAAGGGGATAGAGCAGTTATCATAGGGGAAGAGGGAAATGGAAAATCCACACTGCTGAAATTGATTTATCAGGAATCCCTGATTGAGGAGTATGCGGAGTATACGGGAGAGATTGTCCGGAATCAAAGACGGCTGGGCTATCTGGCACAGGAGCTTCCCAGAGAGCAGAGGGAATGGAACGTGAATGAATATTTTTACCAGATTCCCGGCTTTTTTGAAGCCGCACCCAAAGAACTGGGGAAATTGTCAAAAGAACTTGGAATTTCTCCTGGTTTCTTCTATGAGGACAGAAAAGTGCAGACTCTTTCCGGGGGAGAAAAGGTGAAAATGCAGATGGCAGGCATACTTTTGGACCGGCCGGAGATTCTTCTGCTGGATGAACCTTCAAATGATATTGATTTGGAGACGTTGGAATGGCTGGAGGAATTTATCAGGAACTGTGAGCTGCCGGTGCTCTATGTGTCTCACGATGAGACTTTTATTCAGCGCACAGCCAATGTGATTATTCATTTTGAGCAGATAAAACGCAAGACGACGGCCAGACATACCGTGGTGAGGATGGAATATGAGCAGTATATCAGAGAAAGGCTGAATCATCTGCAGCGTCAGGAGCAGGCAGCCCGCAAGGAGCGCAGCGATTACGCAAAACAGATGGAGCGTTTCCGCAAAATTCAGCAGACGGTGGAATATCAGCAGAATACCATCACCAGACAGAATCCCCATGGAGGAAAGCTGCTGAAAAAGAAAATGCACAACATAAAATCTATGGAGCGGCGCTTTGAAAAGCAGCATGAGAATCAGACAGAGATGCCAGATACAGAATCTGCCATATTTGCCAAATTTTCCGAACAGATACAAATTCCAAATGGAAAGATAATTCTGGATTTAAAAATTGATAAATTGTATGCGACGGAGAAGTCTTTGCTGTCAGAGAATATATATCTGCGGGTACAGGGGCCGGAAAGAGTCTGCATTGTAGGGCGAAACGGAGTGGGGAAGACGACGCTGCTTCGAAAAATTGCCGAGGAACTGCTGGAACGAAAGGACATTCGGGCGGCTTATATGCCACAGAACTATGAAGAATTACTGGATATTCACAAGACACCGGTTGAGTTTCTGCAAAGAGAGCACACCAAGGAAGAGTACAGCAGAATCCGCACTTATCTGGGCAGCATGAAATATACGTCAGACGAGATGGAGCACAGCATTTCAGAATTGTCCGGCGGCCAGAAAGCAAAACTGCTGTTTTTGAAAATGAGTATGGAAGAAAATGACGTGTTGATTTTGGATGAGCCTACGCGCAATTTTTCTCCGCTCTCCAATCCGGTTATCCGGGAATTGCTGCGAAATTACGGAGGAGCCATTATCAGCGTGTCCCATGACAGAAAGTATGTAACAGAGATATGCAGTAAGGTGTACCGCCTGACAGAAAAAGGGCTGCTGCCTGTGGAAATTTTGGACGAATGAGACAAACCAGACAGGAAGAGAAAAGAGATGAGGAAAAATCATGGAGGAACAGAGCTTTGCCTATGAAAAAATAAAGGATGAAATCCGCATTCTGCGCTGTTACGGCACAAGCAGCCGGGTTGTGATTCCAAAAGAGCTGGAGGGAATGAGGGTGACAGAGCTGTCCGACTATGCTTTTGCAAAAGAGCAGCAGCAAGAGCTTGAGAATGCCGGCGGCCTGCCCTGTATCTGCGGTGAAAATTTGGAGGAACTGTATCTTCCGGACACTATCCGGCGTCTGGGTCGCTATGTTTTTTATAACTGTATCCGCTTTCGCAGATTGTCTTTCTATAGCAGTATTGCATTTATGGGAGCAGGCGGATTTACCGGATGCGGAGCGCTTTCTCATCTTATCTTTCATCAAAAAGAGGGAACTTCCTGTCTGCGGGAGGTTCTTCAGGATTTGAAACAGCCGGTGGCAGTGGACTGTTTCCTGGCGGGTGAAGAAGAATCCAAGGAAAATTCCGGTTTTGATAAGGGACAGGGAAGAGAGCCTGACTGCCGCCTGGTTTATCCTGAATTTTATGAGGAGGCAGTGGAAAATACACCAGCCAGAATCATATCCACCCAGACCCATGGAATGGGGATTCAATACCGAAATACGTTTCAGAATACGCAGATTGTGTTTAAAGAGTATGATAAACTGTTTGAAACTGGAAAATACAATATGGATTTAACAAATATAACCGAGATGGCGGCGGCCAGGCTCCGCTATCCCTATTCGCTGGAAGAAAATGCGAAACAAGAGTACAGAGATTGGCTGAAAGAGCACTTGGAAGCGGCGGCGGAATATTTTCTGGGGAAAGAGGATTTGGAGACTTTGAGGTGGCTGGCAGATACTTTTGCAGAGAACAGAGAGGAGATTCAAATTTTAATCCAGGCAGCCAACGACAGGGGAGAGGCGGAGCTTTTGAGCAGCTTTCTGCATGTTCTCCATCAGAGATTTCCAGGGAAAAAGAAGAGTTTTGATTTACTGTAGTGATTCAGAACTCCCTGAAACCAGCGTTTTGGCATTGCTGACGAATTTGAGGAGGTGGACTTGTGTTTGAGGAAAAATTGACAGAAAAGGTGGAAATCTGCAATGAGATTCTCAAAGACTGCAGAAATGAGCTGTATCTGAATATGAGGTTTTTGGATGTGGCGCTTCACAGTCTGACTCCGGAACCCACCATGGAAATTCCGCGCACAGCCGTCAATGGAGCAGTGTTTCGCTACAATCCGGAGTTTCTTACAGAACAGTACAGAGTTGGAAATGTGCCGGTAAACCGGTGCTATTTTCATAGTATTCTGCACTGTCTCTTTGGACATGTTTGGAAAAGGAGAGAGGAAGAGGAAATTTCTCTCTGGAATTTGGCCTGTGATATTGCGGCGGAGTACATTATAGATACGCTGCCCTGCCGGTGCCTGCGCAATCCGCCGAAGCCTTATCGCAGAGCAGTGTACGATGGCCTTTTAAAAAATATTTCCGTCATCCACGGAGAGGGCGTGTTCCATCTGCTTCAGAAAGCAGAGCTGGATATCCGTGTTCTGGCCAGAATGATACAGGAATTTACGGTGGATGACCACTCTCTTTGGCAGAGGGAGGATTTCGGCCCCAAATCACCGCTGGAGCAGCAAAACCGATGGGAGGATATCCGGGATAAAATGGAGACGGAAATCCAGATGTTTTCCAAGGAAGCTTCTGAGAATTCCAAGAGCCTGAAAGAGCAGCTTCACGTGGAAAACCGTCAGCGGTACGATTACAAGGAGTTTTTGAGGAAATTCTGCGTGTTGAAGGAAGAAATGCAGGTGGATTTGGATAGTTTTGACTATATTTTCTACAATTACGGCATGGAATTGTACGGGAATATGCCGCTGATTGAACATATGGAGACGAAAGAGATGCAGAAGATTGAGGATTTTGTGATTGTCATAGACACGTCCATGTCCTGTAAGGCCAGCCTGGTCCGGAAGTTTCTGGAGGAAACTTACAGTATTCTGAGCCAGTCAGAGTCCTTTTACCGCAGATTCTGCATTCATCTCATTCAGTGCGACGAGCGGGTACAGTCTGACATTGTCATTGAAAATCACAGACAGTTAGCGTCCTATATGAAAGAATTTCAGGTGAAAGGAATGGGCGGTACAGATTTTCGTCCGGCTTTTGCCTATGTGAATGAGCTTTTGGCGAAAAAGACATTTCACAAACTGCGGGGACTGATTTATTTTACCGACGGGTATGGCATTTATCCCCTGAAAAAGCCTGTATATGACACGGCCTTTGTATTTTTTCAGGAGGATTACCAGGATGTGGATGTGCCTCCCTGGGCCATGAAACTGATATTGGGAGAACAGGATTTATAGAAAGAGGGAAATATATCATGAATATTAAGCGAACGAAGGAAGAAATTAAGAATACCATAGAGGTTTATCTGAAAAAAGACGCCTATGGAAATTATGAGATACCTTCCATCCGGCAGCGTCCTGTATTTCTTCTGGGGTCTCCGGGAATCGGAAAGACTCAGATTATGGAACAGATTTCAAAAGAATGCGGGATTGCACTTGCAGCTTATACCATCACCCATCACACCAGACAGAGTGCTATCGGCCTTCCCTTTATCTCCAAAAAGCAGTACGGGGAAAAAGAATACGCCGTGACAGAGTATACCATGAGTGAGATTGTGGCTTCTATCTATGAAAAAATGGAACAGACGGGACTGCGGGAAGGAATCCTTTTTCTGGATGAAATCAACTGTGTCTCTGAGACGCTGGCCCCGGCCATGCTGCAGTTTCTCCAGTGCAAATCCTTTGGAAATCACAAGATTCCGGAAGGATGGGTGATTGTGGCAGCGGGAAATCCGCCGGAGTATAACAAATCTGTCCGGGAATTTGACGTTGTTACCATGGACAGAGTGAAAAAGATAGAGGTGGAAGCTGATTTTGAGGTGTGGAAAGAGTATGCTTACCAGCAGGGCCTTCACGGGGCCGTGATTTCTTACCTGAATACCAAAAAACAAAATTTCTATCAGATGGAAACCACCGTGGACGGCAGAAATTTTGCAACGCCCAGAGGATGGGAAGACTTGTCGGATTTCATCCGGGTATATGAGCAGATTGGAAAAAAGGTGGACAGAGAAGTGATTGTCCAGTACATTCAGTTTCCCAAAATTGCCAAAGATTTTGCGAATTATCTGGAATTGTATGAGAAATACCAGGCCGATTACCAGATAGAAGAAATCTTTCAGGGGCATTTGGATGAAATTCTGCTGAAAAAAATTGCGCATGCTTCCTTTGACGAGAGGCTCAGTGTTCTGAACTTGATTCTCTCCAGAGTCAACGAGGCGTTAAAACGGGCAGTGGAGTGGGAAGCGTACATGGAGCGGTTGCAGTCTTATCTTTTGGAGTATAAAGAGCTGACCATGGAATCTTCTGGAGAATTGAATGGGCAGCAGTTGTTTTCTAATGTGTACAATAAATTAAATATAGATTACACAAATAAAAAGAAAGCTGAGCTTTTGCGGAGAGAGGAGGATAAACAGTATCACAAATTGTTTCAGGCCATGGAGCGTATGGAGCAGACGCTGCGGCTTGAAGGAATTCAGGAGCGAAAAGCGGGCTTTGAGCGGGTGAAAGAGCTGTTTGCCGGGGAAAATGAAAAATTTGAGCGTCAGCAGAAGAAATCTGCTGAATCTTTGGAATATGCTTTTGATTTTCTGGAAGGAGCCTTCGGCAGCAGCCAGGAGATGGTGATGTTCATTACAGAGCTGAATTCCAATTATTACAGTGTAAAATTTCTGCAGGATTACGACTGCGAACGATATGACAGGTACAATCAGGAGCTGCTTTTTGATGAGAGAAGAAAGAAATTGTTAGAGCGGCTGCAGTGATGTCAAAAATCCTCCCTAAACATTTTCCAGGAACTGCCGATATAAGTAACAGCTACGGATGGCATTTATTTCTATGGAAAGATAGGAGTAAATGCTTTTTTAATTCTTTGTGAAAAAGGGAGGAGAACGTTATGATAAACAAAATAAACGGCAGTTTCGGAAGTGAATATTTTACGCAGGCAGTCTCAGGATATGGGAAGAACAGGCAGAAGGAAGATGAGGAGAAGAAAAGCGTTGCCGGAGAGAATACCGCTTCCAATAAGGAGTGGGACAATCTGCTGGACAGAGTAAACAAGTCGATTGAGGACACGACTGCAGTTTCAGATGAGACGAGAAAAAAAGTTATGGATAACATTATTGGAGAGCGGAATGCCCCTTATTCCATTCTTGCAGATGAAAATGGCATGATAGATTATAACGGAGTGATATTTCAATGTGATTATGAGAAAAATTGTATCTGCCTGGGAGACGTGTCAAATCCTAATAATTGCTTGTCCATTCCGCTGGAAAGAGGCGGTTATCTCATGGTAAACAGGGATAGTATAGGTGCTTTGGGGGATGCCATCGGAATGTTTTCTCCGGAAGACATAAACCGGATTCTCCGGGCCATTTCTCAGGACACGAGACTGCGTCAGGTGAAACAGGAGATTGACGATAAGACCAGCGGTCTGGAAGTGCTGAAACAGAAAGAAGGAAAGGAAGATGAATTCAAACTATACATATAACAACAGTCCCATTTTTAAATCCTGGAATGTGATTTATCCAGTGTTTATTTACTTTGTGGTGACAAATCTGGCCATGACGCTGTTTGCTATGCTGGCTTCTTTTTTGGGGGCGGAGTATCAGGAACAGTATATGGCTCTTCAGACGGCGTCAGTGGCGGTGACAATTCCCTTTATTGCCCGCTATTACAACAAGGATAGAAAAGAGCCCACCATGTTCTGGAAATATACAGAAATGGAATTTGAGAAAAAGAGTCAGAAGCAGAAGATAGGAAACGGCGTGCTGGCTCTTTTGGCGGGAGCAGTTCTTGGAACAGCTCTCAACAACATTCTGGCTTTGACTACTCTGGAGAAAATTTCAGAAGGGTATCAGGAAGTGAACACTTACTTTTTCTCCGGAGGAATTTTCTTTGAATTGCTGGGGGCCTGTCTGCTGACGCCATTTCTGGAAGAAATGCTGTACCGGGGCGTAGTGTATGGAAGGCTCTGTGATTTGATGATTCCGGATAACGGCCAAAAGACAGAGGAGAGAAGCAGGAGAGAGAAGCGCAGCCAAATGGCCGCTATGGTATTTTCTGCGCTGCTGTTCGGAGTGCTTCATATGAATCTGGTACAGTTTGTCTATGCGGGAATCTTAGGAATTTTTCTTGCCTGGATGATGGAAAAAACAGCTCATTTCTACGGCCCTCTGCTGGCTCATATGGGAGCGAATCTGGTTTCCGTGCTTCGGGTGGAAACGGGAATGTTTGCCTGGATGAATCAGGACGAGGCTGTCTTTGCCGGAGCTACGGCATTGTTTACAGCTTTAGGCGTTGTGTTGATTGTGGGAATCTGGCTGTGGAACAGGCGGAAATCAGAAAATGCCTGATTTGTGAAAAATGTACAAAAATTTTCTCTTTTGTGCCCGAAAAATGAGATATAGGTTTATAATATTTTTGTCATTTTATGTACAAAATGCATAGAATGATAGAAAAAATTGGTGTTTGTTATAATTAAGTGTTATAATGAAAGCAACATTTGGCAAGGTGCGCAGTAAGGAGGAAATGCGATGAGAAATGAGAAGTTATGGAAACGGTTGGCAGCTTTGGCCATGAGTGCTGTGTTGTTGGTTCCGGCGCCGATGGCATCGGCCGCAGGAGAAGAGTCCGTGCGGCAGGAAGCGCAGATGAGGGCGGCAGATGCAGACGGATTTGAAACAGCAAACGGAGTGTTGACAAAATACAATGGGAAGGCAGAAAATGTGGAGATTCCGGGGACAGTAACCAGTATCGGCGAAGAGGCATTCTCAGGATGTACGACGATAAAGAGCGTTGTCATTCCTAAGAATGTAACCAGTATCGGGAAAAGTGCGTTTTATGAATGTTCGAATTTGAGCAGCGTCACATTATCAGAGGGATTGATAAATATTGGAGATACTGCATTTCTGGGTTGCAAATCCCTGCAGGCCATCACGATTCCCGGAAGTTTGAAAACCATGGGAGTAAGCGCGTTTAACGGTTGTGAAAACCTGAAAACCGTTGAAATAACAAAAGGTGCTGCGAGTATCGGTGATATGGCATTTATTGGTACGGGAGTGACAAGTATTACAATTCCTGGAAGTATCAAGAAAGTGACAGACCGAGCTTTTATGTCTTGTTCTTCTTTAAAGAGTGTTACATTTGAGTCCGGCGTGACAGAGATAGGTTCTTCTGTATTTAATGGATGTAAATCCCTGGAGATTATAGAGATTCCGGAGACAGTGAAAAAAATTGGAGGCAAGGCTTTCGGCGCATGCACCAGCCTGAAAAGTGTCACAATTCCCAAAGGGACGACCTCTATCGGAAATGTTGCATTTCAGCTGTGTTCAAATCTGACCAGTGTTTTCGTGCCAGAGACAGTGACAACTTTTGGAACTGATGTATTTAAAGGCTGTGATAAACTGACTCTTTATGGAAAGAAAGGCTCCAGCGTCGAGGATTATGCAGAGAAAAATGAAATTCCTTTTGGTTCATCGAAATCAATTGCCGATTGCCAAATCACCATCAGTCCGGAATCTTATCTCTATGATGGAAAGGCAAAAACACCAGAAGTTACCGTAAAAGACGGGAGCGATACTTTGACAGAAAGAGTAGATTACACTGTAGTTTACAGTAACAACACCAATGTGGGAAATGCCAAAGCAGTCATTACCGGAAGAGGAAAATACAACGGGACAGCAGAAAAGACTTTTATTATCCATGAAGTGGGAAAAAAGGCAATTTCTGACTGTACGATTACCATCAGTCCGGCATCTTATACTTATGACGGCAAAGCGAAGACGCCGGCTGTCATCGTAAAGGACGGAAGTAAAACTCTGACAAAGGGAACAGATTATACGGTAGCTTACAGTAATAATATAAAAGTGGGAACAGCGAAAGCGGCAGTTACTGGAATCGGAACATACACAGGAACTACGGAAAAGACATTTCAGATTAAGGATGCAAGAAACAGTCAGAGTCTGGATTACAAAAAGAGCTACAGCAAAACATATGGAGACAAGGCTTTTAAACTGAACGTGAAAGTAAAAAAAGGAGATGGAAAACTCACTTACAAGAGCTCCGATAAAAAAGTAGTAAAAGTAGACGGTAAGGGTAAAGTTACCATAAAGGGAACGGGAACTGCCGCCATTACTGTGAAAGCAGAAAAGACTGCAAAATATAATGCAAAGAGTGTGAAAATTACCATAAAAGTGAAACCGGCCAAAGGGAAAGTGAAATCTTTGAAAACCCAGACCGGAAAGAAGTTAAAGATAAGCTGGAAACAGGACAAAAATGCCACAGGTTATGAAATTCAGTACAGCACAGACAAGAAGTTCAAGGATAAGAAAACTACTAAAATTACAACGATAAAGAAAAACAAAACCACATCCAAGACAGTTTCCAAATTGAAAAAGGGCAAAAAGTATTATGTGAGAGTCCGCGCATATAAAAATATTAAGGTAGAAGGAAAAACTCAGAAACTGTACGGAAGCTGGAGCAGCAAAATGAAGAGCGGAAGCATTAAGAATTAATACGGCTTATGCAGGTTGATTTCCTCATATGTTCCCAAAATACAGTTCTCCTTCCAACAGACAGGAAACGTGCATAATTTTAGCGTCTGGGGGAATTTTGGTGAAAAAAATAACAAAGTTGTAAAAGCCCCTTGAATTTTTTTTCAATATTAGTTAAAATATAAACAGATTTGGGTAATATATCCAAAGATAAACAAATTCATTCAAAATTAGGAGGAATTAACATGTCAGTAAGAGTAGCAATCAATGGTTTTGGACGTATCGGACGTTTGGCGTTCAGACAGATGTTTGGTGCAGAAGGATACGAAGTAGTAGCAATCAACGATTTAACAAGTCCTAAAATGTTGGCACACTTGTTAAAGTATGATTCATCCCAGGGAAAATATGCATTGGCAGACAAAGTAACTGCTGGCGAAGATTCCATTACTGTTGATGGAAAAGAAATCAAAATCTATGCTTTTCCAGATGCAAATAACTGCCCATGGGGAGATTTAAAAGTAGACGTTGTTCTGGAGTGCTCCGGATTCTATACCTCCAAGGACAAAGCACAGGCTCACATCAATGCTGGCGCTCGTAAAGTTGTTATCTCTGCACCAGCAGGAAATGACCTTCCTACTATTGTTTTCAATACAAACCATGAGACGTTGAAGGCAGAAGATACCATTATCTCTGCAGCTTCTTGTACTACAAACTGCCTGGCTCCGATGGCTGACGCTTTGAACAAATATGCAGCAATTCAGTCTGGTATTATGTGTACTATCCATGCATACACAGGTGACCAGATGACTCTCGACGGACCTCAGAGAAAAGGCGATTTGAGAAGGTCTCGTGCAGCAGCAGTAAATATTGTTCCTAACAGCACAGGTGCTGCAAAGGCAATCGGACTGGTTATTCCGGAATTGAACGGAAAATTAATCGGTTCCGCACAGCGTGTACCGACTCCTACCGGTTCCACCACAATCTTAACAGCAGTTGTGAAAGGAAATGATGTAACCGTAGACGGAATCAATGCAGCTATGAAAGCAGCAGCAAATGAGTCCTTCGGATATAATGAGGATGAAATTGTATCCAGCGATATCGTAGGAATGAAATTCGGTTCCTTGTTCGATGCAACTCAGACTATGGTTTCTAAAGTATCTGATGATTTGTATGAAGTACAAGTTGTTTCCTGGTATGACAATGAGAACAGCTACACCAGCCAGATGGTTCGTACAATCAAATATTTCAGTGAATTAGCATAGGCATGGAACACTGAGCAAAGATAAGCTCAAGGCGCAGTCTGAGATTAGTGTGAAAGCCGTTCCCGAGACTCAGCGGCAGCAGCCGTAGGCGGTGCTGACACATGAGTCGGGTGGAACCACTATATAAAAACCGCACGGCAGACTACTTTTTTAAGCGACAGGCTGCCAGAGTGCAGATAAGACTCAGAAAGGGTCCGGTCTTTTAGGACCGGGCCTTTTTTATCATACAGGAAATTCCTTTGGATTTCCTGTATGATAAAAGAAAATGCGCACGCAAATGCAGAGGAAATATGCCGCTAAAGCGACGCATATGCAGCGCAGAATTTCGTAAAACGAAATTCTTTTTCTTGATACAACACAATATTTTCAGGAGGTAAGAATTATGTCTTTGAACAAAGTTTCTGTGGACGATATCAATGTAAAGGGCAAGAGAGTCCTTTGCAGATGCGATTTTAACGTACCTTTAAAAGAGGGAAAAATTACAGATGAAAACCGTCTGGTGGCAGCTCTTCCCACCATCAAGAAATTGATTGCGGACGGCGGCAAAGTAATTCTCTGTTCTCATCTCGGTAAACCGAAGGGAGAGCCGAAGCCGGAACTGTCTTTGGCACCGGTGGCAGCAAGACTTACTGAACTGCTGGGACAGGAAGTAAAATTTGCAGCAGATGCAGAAGTAGTGGGAGCAAATGCCAAGGCGGCAGTGGAGGCAATGAAAGACGGCGAAGTTATCTTATTGGAGAACACCCGTTACAGAGCAGAGGAGACTAAAAACGGCGAGGCATTCTCCAAAGATTTGGCTTCTCTCTGTGATATTTTTGTGAATGACGCTTTTGGAACGGCTCACAGAGCACATTGTTCTAACGTTGGAGTTTCCGAATTAGTGGAGACGGCGGCAGTTGGCTATCTGATGCAGAAAGAAATTGACTTCCTTGGAAACGCAGTGGAAAGCCCTGTAAGACCTTTTGTTGCAATCTTAGGCGGTGCAAAAGTTGCTGATAAATTGAATGTTATCTCCAATCTTTTAGAGAAATGCGATACTCTGATTATCGGTGGAGGTATGGCATATACCTTCCTGAAAGCGCAGGGATATGAAATCGGTAAATCTCTGGTAGACGATACCAAGCTGGATTACTGTAAAGAAATGATTGCAAAGGCAGAGAAGCTGGGCAAGAAATTACTGCTTCCGGTAGACTCTGCAACCATTGAGGATTTCCCGAATCCGATTGACGCTCCGGTGGACGTGGTAATGTGCGATGCAGCTAGTATGCCGGCGGACCGCGAGGGATGTGATATTGGACCTAAGACGGCAGAGATGTTTGCAGACGCAGTGAAATCTGCTAAGACAGTTGTATGGAATGGCCCTATGGGCGTATTTGAGAATCCTACACTTGCAGCAGGAACCATTGCAGTGGCAAAAGCGCTGGCTGAGACAGACGCAACCACCATTATCGGCGGCGGCGATTCTGCAGCAGCAGTAAATCAGCTGGGATTTGGCGATAAGATGAGCCATATTTCCACCGGCGGCGGAGCTTCTCTGGAGTTCTTGGAAGGAAAAGAGCTTCCCGGCGTGGCAGCAGCAACCAATAAATAAGAAGTAACAGTTCAGGCGGCAGGAGCGCGTTGAAAGTGCCTTTTGAAATGGCATGGGCCGGACTGCTGCAATAGGAAATAGATTTAGGATAGGACAGAGGAGAGATGCTCCTCTGGCCCGTTTTGGCGGGCCTTACATAAAAATTAAGAGAAGAGGATGAAACTATGGCAAGAAAAAAGATTGTTGCAGGTAACTGGAAAATGAATAAAACACCGAGCGAAGCGGTTGCTCTGGTAGAAGAACTGAAACCGTTGGTAGCGAATGATAATGTGGATGTTGTATTCTGTGTACCGGCAATCAACATCATTCCTGTTGCAGAGGCAATCAAGGGAACCAACATCAATCTCGGCGCTCAGAATATGTACCACGAGGAGAGCGGCGCATACACTGGAGAAATTGCTCCGAATATGCTGAAAGAAGCTGGTGTAAAATATGTCATCATCGGACATTCTGAGAGAAGAGATTATTTCAAAGAAGACGATGAGATGCTGAATAAAAA
>JAAWLS010000013.1 GCA_022798035.1 Lachnospiraceae bacterium
CTTAATTTTACTATAAAATTCTGCACTTTTTATAGTATAGTATAGTTTATAAAAAATTGCAAAAGGAATCGTTACATTTTGACAACTTTAATACGGCTGCCGGCCATATCGCTCAACCCCTCTACAGACAATCCCTGCTTCTGACATTGGGCTATGGTGCCGAGAAGTTTACCTGTCATAATTTCTCCGGGGGCTACCAGAGGAATGCCGGGGGGATAGAGGTAAATATATTCCTGGCTGATATGTCCGGTGGAGGCTTTGAGAGAGAGTATTTCCGTGTGCTGCTCAATGGCCTGAGAGATAGACATGCCAGGCTTGGGAATCTGGTATATCATATCGGAAGTGAAAAGAGTATGTTCCCGGTCAGGCTCAGGAAGAAAATATTTTCTGTCAATTTCTTCCAGTGCAAAAAGAAGACGCTGAAATCCTGCCTCTGTGTCCATCATGCTGCTCAATGCCGTCACATAATGTCCGGAGGACATTTCCATCTGCAGATGATATTTTTGCAGTAAAAGGTCATATAGTTCTTTTCCGGTCAGTCCCGTACTGCCAACAGAAATTAAAATTTTGGACATGTCCTGGTCGAAACAAGCGTCCGGAGAACAGGAAAATTTGTTAAAAATCTGAAGATGACTCAGGTCTGCGGTTTTTTTGTAAAAATGGCGCAGCAGTCTGGTAAAGTCATTCATCCGTGTTATCCCTTCTTCTTTCATGAGACGGATGCATTGCTCCATGGAGGCCATCAAAAGATAGGAAGGAGAACTGGTCTGATAAATACCCAGAAAACGTTTCAGCAAATCCAAATCTACACGGCTGGAATTTACATGAAGGAGAGCCGTCTGGGTCAGACAGGGCAGGGATTTGTGAAGGCTCTGTATTACAAGGTCTGCGCCGCAGGCAAGGGCAGAAGATGGAAATTCTTTGGAAAAAGTAAAATGAGCGCCGTGGGCTTCATCTACAATCAGCGGAATATTGCGGGCATGAACGATATCTGCAATCGCCTGAATATCGGACACAACGCCGTCGTAAGTGGGAGAGGTGATAAAGACACATCCCACCTGAGGAAAGTCATTCAGGGCTTGTTCCACATGAGAAGGGGGGACAGAACCGGAAATGCCGAATTCCGTCATAAGAGGCAGCAGATAAATAGTCTCTAGCTCCCGCAGATAGGCAGCGTGATAAGCGGCCTTGTGGCTGTTGCGGGACATCAAAAGAGTGCCCCGTTTGGGGAGGGCGGCGCTGATTGCGCTTAAAATACCGCTGGTGCTTCCATTGATAAGATAGAAAGTCTTTTTGGCATTGTAGACTTCTGCGGCCCTTGCCTGTGCTTCCCGTAAAATGCCTTCTGCGTGATGCAGATTGTCAAATCCTTCGATTTCTGTAATGTCAACAGTATAAGGGTTGGGAAATTCTAAACTGGCACGTTTGTGGCCTGGCATATGGAAGGGATAATAATCACTTTTGGCGTAAGATTGAAGTCTTGTGTCTAAATAGGAAGATTTCTGTAAAGTGTAAAATACATTACTAGACATAAACGGCTCCTTTAGTATAAAAAATAAAATTGATGATAATTACAGTATACAGGAAAAAGCGTGAAATATCTACCGGGATTCGGGTGTTGGAAGGATTTTTGACACACATTAGAAGGCTGCGGCGTTAATCATTTTGAAAGGGGGTTTTTGCGTGTCTCTCGATATCAGTGAACAGTATGACAAAATTTACCGTTACTGTTATTTCAAAGTACAAAATCGCTGTCTGGCGGAAGATTTGACACAGGAAACCTTTCTTCGATACTTTGCTCAGACTTCCTATATCAATCGGGGCAAACAATTGGCTTACCTCTATACTATTGCCCGGAATCTGTGCATTGATTTTTATCGGAAACCCCAGCCAGAGGAATTAAAAGAAGAGACGCTGACCTCTTCTTTTACCTGGGGAGGCCGACGTACAAATGAGAAAGCACTGGAGAATCCCATGGAGCAGATTGACACAGCGATTCATCTTCAGATGGCGGTGGAAAAACTTCCGCAGGAAATGCAGGAATTGATATTGCTCCGCTATGTGAATGAACTCTCAGTCAAGGAAATCTGCTGTATCACGGGATTGTCCAGGAGCAGCGAATATCGAATGGAAAAGGAGGCCTTGCGGCGATTGAAAAAAATGCTACAGGAGGGAGAGATATGATGAGATTTTCCATGAAAAAAGAGATGAAACAACTCTATCAGGCGCCGCTTCCGGAAAAGAAGGAAGAGTTTTTGAGAGAATTTCCCTATCCCAGGGCTGGCTGGAGGGAAACCATTGCAGTTCAATTAAGCTATGTCCGCAAATCTGTGTGGTTCGCGTCTCTGCTGTCGGCAGTTTCTGCTTTGCTTCTGGGGGAAAAACTCCTCTGGGACGGTACAGATTATGATTTACTTTGGAGTTTGTCAGCGGTGATGCCGGTGCTGGCAGTGCTGGTGGTGACGGAAGCTTTTCGTTCCGGTACTTATGGAATGGCAGAGCTGGAGATGGCTGCGAAACACAATTTATCCCAAGTGCTTCTCATAAGGATGGGGGCCATAGGGACAGTGGATTTTTTTCTGATTATCGCAGGAATCCTCTTTGTTTCCCAGAGCGGAACGGTGGGTATGCTGCGGGCGGCTGTATATCTCTTAGTGCCCTATCTGTGTACTTGTGTGCTGACTCTTCAAATTGAGAAAGGCAGAAATGGACGGGAAACCACATGGTATTGCGGAGTCTGCGGATGTTCCATATGCGGGGTCAGCATTTTGAGCAGAGGGGTACAGGAAATTATTTACGACAGAGGAAAATTTTATCTTTGGATGATTGTCTTTTTTGTGCTGACATTGTTTCTAATCAGGCAGATTTGGCAAATCAGACATAAAATGGAGGAATGGAAATGGAACTTGTATTCAACCGAGTGACGAAACAGTATAAGAACAAAAGAGCAGTAGAGCAGATTTCTATGACACTCACCAAAGGAGTCTATGGACTGCTGGGAGCGAATGGAGCTGGAAAGACTACGCTGATGCGGATGATGTGCGGCGTGTTAAAACCAGACAGTGGAGAGATTCTCTATGACGGCATAAAAGTGGAAGAAGAAAAATACCGTGATATTTTGGGATATCTGCCCCAGGAATTTGGGTATTATCCGGATTTTACAGCTATGGACTTTTTGATGTATCTAGCGTCATTGAAAGGAATTCCCAAAAAACAGGCAAAAGAAAGGTCAGAAAGGCTGTTAAATCTGGTGGGTCTTGAGCAGATGAAGGGACAGAAAATTAAGATTTTTTCCGGCGGCATGAAACAGAGGCTTGGAATTGCTCAATCGCTGTTAAACGACCCGAAAGTGCTGGTGTTGGATGAACCTACGGCCGGATTAGACCCCAAGGAGCGTGTAAAATTTCGAAATCTCATATCCAAACTGGGAAGCGACAGGATTGTGATTTTGTCCACTCACATTGTGTCAGATATTGAGCACATTGCTGATGTTATTTTACTGATGAAAGATGGGCGGATGATTCATGGAGGCAGTCTGGAGGAAATTGTAAAGGTAATTGAGGGAAATGTCTGGGAGTGCAGGGTGGAGGACCATCTGGTAGAAAAATTTGTGGAGGATTGTCTGGTGCTGAATATCCGTCAGGAAAAGGGAAAGACCTTTCTGCGCCTGATTTGTAAGAAAAAACCCTTAGAGACAGCAGTGAATGTGACAGCCGCTTTGGAGGATTTGTATCTCTATTATTTTAACGATAAAGAGGAAATCGGCAGGAAGGAAGAGTGAAAGAATTTGTTCATTCTTTTGCTGACTGACTGCTGGTGCTGAAAAATGCACAGAATGGAGGAAAGCATGAGAGAGTTGATAAAGTATGAATACAAGAAAATTTTTCAGCGGCGTTCTACCTGGATTTCCCTGATTGTGGCAGTGATGTGGATATTATTTTCCGGAATCAGCGGAGTACTGGGGGACTATTATGTGGACGGAGAGAAAGCGGGCAGCCGGCTGAGTAAAGTGAGGAAAGAGCGGGCGGCATTGGAAGAAATGACAGGGCAGAAATTAGATGAAGCATTTTTTAGGGAGGCGGGAAATCAGGGAAGAGAACAGGAAAAATACAGTCAGCTGTATGTTTTGTATGCCATGATGGCAGGCCAGATTGGAGAGGTGGAGCTGGAGAAATCGAATGAAATGGATTTTTACGAATACCGTAGTCAGATGCTAGAGAAAATCTTTCAAAAGGAAAAGCTGTCTGCGGGGGAAGCGGCATTTCACAGAAAAGAGGGGGAGCAGGTAAAGATACCTTACGACTATGGGAATATGCTGGGATTTGACCAGTATTTCCGGATTCAAGGCACCAACGGAGCCATTCTGGCTTTTGTAATTGCAATTTGCCTTGCTCCGATTTTTTCCCTTGAATACAGCTCCCATATGGATTCTCTGATTCTGTCTTCGCGGTTTGGAAAAAATAAAGTGATACAGGCAAAACTGATAACGGGAATTTCTTTTTCTCTTTTGTTTACGCTTTTATTGTTTGGCATATTTTTTCTGGAAATCAAAGGAGTGTATGGACTGAGCGGCTGGAATCTTCCGGTGCAGGTAAGCGCCAGCGGATTTTATCTGAGCATTCCCATCAATCTGCTGGAGATGCTGGTAATTTCCACAGCCTGTTGTTTGGCGGCCTCCTGCATGACGGCGGTGTTTGTCATGTTCTGTTCTTCCAGGATGAATACGCCTTTTGGGGTGATTATCATCAGCTTTATCTTTATTTTTCTGCCGGAAATTCTCATTTTGGCTGTGGCAGAGTACCGCTCGTTGTTTATGATTGTCAACAGTATGCCCACGTCAATGATGCACGCAAACGGAGTGATGGCGGACCAGCTCTTTGCTGTGGGAAATCATTATTTTTATTTCTTTCAGTTTGTTCCGGTGGTGTATGTGCTTTTGATACTGCCGCTGACGATGTGGATTCGACGCAGTTTTAGAAATCATCAGATTATATCGTGAGATTCAGAATTGCGGGGGTAGGATTTGAACCTACGACCTTCGGGTTATGAGCCCGACGAGCTTCCAGACTGCTCCACCCCGCGCTGTTAGAATCCATTATATTCCATAATATTGGAAATGTCAAATCTTTGAGTTTTTCTTTCTTTTTTGGTATGATGTAAAATAGATGATTGTGAAACAACTAAATTGTGAAAGGAGAAAAACAATGAACAAAATGAAAAAAGGAATCACAATATTTCTTGCTCTTGTAATGGTGGTTACCATGTTTCCGGTGCAGGCACAGGCTGCGTCAGTGAAAATCAATAAGACAAAGACAGTGATTTATGTGGGAAGCAGGGAGACCTTAAAGATAAAGGGTACTTCCAAACAGGTGAGCTGGAAGAGCTCGGATAAAAGTATTGCGTCCGTATCTTCCAAAGGAGTGGTGACAGCCAAGAAAGCAGGAACAGCCACCATCACTGCAAAAATTGAGAAGAAATCTTACAAGTGTAAAGTAACAGTAAAAAAGCCTTATTTAAACAAGACGAAGCTTTCTCTCAATAAAGGGAAAACATATCAGTTGAAAATAACAGGAACAAAGGAAAATTCCTGGAAAAGCAGCGATACAAAAGTTGCATCGGTATCTGGAAGCGGCAAGATAAAGGCAAAAAAGGCAGGAACAGCCACTATTACCTGCAAGGGAAAAGATAAAAAGACTTATAAATGCAAAGTGACGGTGAAGGAAAGCTATGAAGACCAGATATATGCAAAGATAATTGCCAAGAAAAAATCTTATCCAGAGGGAATGAAATGGACAAATGACAATTACTACGGGTGGAAGGGCGGCATTTATGCCGGAGGATATGGATGTGCCGGTTTTGCATTTATGCTCAGCGATGCCGCGTTTGGAAGTCAGAAAGCGTCCATGCATAAGGATTTCAATAATCTGCGGGTAGGGGATATCCTCCGGATGGACAAAGACACCCACTCCGTTATTATTCTGGAAGTCAAGAAAGATAAAATTGTCGTTGCAGAAGGAAATTATAACAGCAGCGTTCACTGGGGAAGAGAGATATCGCTTTCTGAAGTCCGCAGTACGGGAACGTATGTGATGACAAGATATCCGAAATAAGATGTTGTTTTTAACCATCCAAAAGCCGGCTTAATAGGGCCTCTCTGTGGTTGATAAACATTTCCATCACCTGATAACTTTCCGTGTCCTCATAGGAGCAGCGCTTGATTTCTTCGGAATCAAAGGAGATAATGTCTGCCTCAGGGATGCCCAGAAGGATGGGTGAGTGAGAGGCAATGATAAACTGAGCGCCTGCTTCTGCCAGCTTTACAATTTGAAGGAGCAATGTCAGCTGACGCTGAGGAGAGAGGGCTGCTTCCGGCTCATCCATCAGGTAGAGCCCTGCTTCATCAAAAGACTGAAAATAGGCGAGAAAACTTTCCCCGTGAGACTGTTCATGCAGAGATTTCCCTCCATAGCGGCTGTAAAAAATTTCTTTTGGAGTGAAATCCCTGTAGTCTTCTGCCTTACTGGCTACATTGAAGAAACTTTCCGCCCGGAAAAAATAATTGGATTTTGCCCTCCGGTATCCTTTCGTCAGACGGAGGCTGTCTTTTAAAGAAGAGACATCGTCAAAGGTGCTGAATCTGTAGTTTAGAGTTCCACCTTCCGGGTTAAATCCATAGGAGGTGGCAATAGCCTCCAGAAGGGTAGATTTTCCCGTTCCGTTTTCTCCCACAAAAATCGTGATATTCTTTTGAAATTCTAAAAAGTCCATCTGCCGCAGAGCGGTAATCTGATGAAGGTAAGAATCCTCTTCAACCCGGTTCCAGTCAATCTCAATACTCCTTATAAATTTATCATTCACGGTAAAACAATCCTTTCTTTCATGAATATTTTTCTGCCGATGTAATGCACAAAATAGTATGCAGACAGTATAATAGAAATAACAATGAAAATCAATGAAATGACAGTTGTATTTAAGATGGAGAAACATTATAATCTTAAAGGTAGCAGTAGTCAGCCGAAATAAATTTGGGAAAATTGTGCCTGCACGAATTCTTTAAGAGAGTGTTTAAGAGAAAGGATTGACATTATGGTTTATAAAAATATATTGGAGGCAATGGGAAACACGCCCTTGATTCGTCTCAATCATATGACGGATAAGGACAGCGCTCAGGTATTGGTAAAGTTTGAGGGATTAAATGTAGGAGGTTCCATCAAAACCAGAACGGCCTACAACATGATTCGAGATGCGGAGGAGAAGGGCCTGATTAACGAAGATACTATTATTGTGGAACCTACCAGCGGCAATCAGGGCATTGGCCTGGCACTGGTGGGAGCTGTAAGGGGATATCAGACCAAAATTATCATGCCGGATTCTGTCAGCGAGGAGAGACGCAAGCTGGTGGAACATTATGGTGCGGAAGTAATTTTGATTCATGACGATGGGAATATCGGCGCATGTATTGAGGAATGCCTTGAGACAGCGCTGTCTATGGCCCGGGAGGATTCCCGGGTGTTTGTGCCCCAGCAGTTTGAAAATCCTGCCAATCCTGCAGTTCACCGTTCTCAGACCGGACTTGAAATTTTAGAGCAGGTGGAGGGCCCCATTCACGGCTTCTGTTCCGGAATCGGCACAGGAGGCACCATCACCGGGGTGGGGGAGACCATCAAGAGCAAGAATCCGGATATGGAAATCTGGGCGGTGGAGCCGGAGCATGCGGCGATTCTCTCCGGCGGTTCTATCGGGACTCACCTGCAGATGGGAATTGGAGATGGACTGATACCGGAGATTTTGAATCAGGAAATCTATGATGACGTCTGCATTATCACAGATGATGAAGCTCTCTCCACCTCCAGACGGCTGGCGGCAGAAGAAGGAATTATGTGCGGAATTTCCAGCGGAACCAATGTGGCGGCCGCCTTGAAACTGGCTAAAAAGCTGGGAAAAGGGAAGACTGTGGTGACAATTCTGCCAGACACGGCAGAACGGTATTTTTCCACGCCGTTGTTTCAGGAGAATGGAACGGCCATTCCTTTGGAGAAAATTTCATAAAAACACACTTCCCACCGCTATGATATTTTCGGCCAAATCTGAGCGGTAATCGCAGTCCTGAGGATTCAGGCTGTTGATAACACATCCAAAACTGTTGGGATTTCCGGTGGAGTGAATGTATTTTCCGTCTCCCAGATAAAGAGCGATATGGCCGGGAAAATAGAGAAGGTCCGCAGGTTTTATCTGAGAGATGGGAATTTCGTGAACGGGATAATCTTCCACAATGGCGGCGTCCCGGTAAATCAGAATGCCGCACATATAATAGCTCATAAATGTGAGCCCAGAACAGTCAATGCCCATCTGGGTTTTGCCGCCCCAGCGGTAAGATGCGCCAAGATAAGATTTGGCATAGTTGATAGCACAGAAGCGGACGCCTGCCTGGGTGTACTCCCGCTCTTCCGGATAGAGAAGAGCACAAGAGGGAACGTAGCCCTGGGAACCTTCTGCTGTCTGAACTTTCTGCCAGCCGTTGGTGGAATAGCCGCAAAGCAGAACCGGGCTGCCCAGAAACAGCGTGGACAAAATGTCTGACTGCACTTTTGGTTTTTCCAGAATATCAATCATGCCACGCCGGATGACGGCAGTGGGGAGATTATCAGAGGCAGGAGGCTTGAGACAGAATTCCTCTTGAAATGAGGGAACGCTGTTTTGAAATATCTGCTGCCAGAGCTGACATTCGCCCGGAGAAATTTCCCGGGTATCGGATTGTCTCAGCCATCCGCCGTATCCGTAATGAGTGACGACCTTTAGATAGTTTCCCTGTTGTTCCTGAACGGAAACTATCCAGCCGGACAGAAGCTCGTCAGTGATTTTTGAACCGTATGTACAAGAATTTTCCGTAGTTATCGTTTCGTACAGGAATGCTTTTGGAGTGATAATAATAGCTCTCTGCATAAGTGTCCTTTCTATAATACTTCTCTGTAAAACGCTAGAACATTTTTGAAAAAAATCTTTTCAATTTCACTTTCATGGAAACCTGTTTTCTGCAGTTCCTGTTCCAGTAATTCCAGGCAGCCGCAGTTTTTTAATTCCAGGTTATTGTCAATTCCGTCAAAATCGGAGCCAAGGCCTATACAGTCTATGCCGCCGACGTCTGCAATATGATGAATATGCAGGGCGATATCTTTGACGTAGCTGTAATAGCGGCCAAAGACGTCTGAAGTGCCGGAGAGGAAAGGGCCATAGTAATTAGCTCCTATGACGCCGCCGCATTCTGCAATGCTTCGGATTAATTCATCCGGCAGATTCCGGCCTCGCTGACAAAGTGCACGGGCATTGGAATGACTTGCACAGAATGGTTTGCGGGCCAATTGACAGACGTCCCGGATTCCGGCGTCTGACAGGTGGGAGACATCCGGAATCATGCCCAGATGTTCCATTTCTTCCAGAAATTCTCTGCCTAAAGAGGTAAGTCCCTGAGACTGGGACAAATGGTTTGCGGCAGGCTCCCCGGGAAATCCCAGTTTGTTGGGAAAATTCCAGGTAAAAGTCATCATCCGTGCGCCAAGCTGGTAAAATTTTTTTAGTTTTTCCAGGCTGCCCTCGCAGACTTCCCCTTCCTCCAATGTTATCAAGGCAGACATTTTTCCCTGCTGTTCATTTTCCATAATCTCGGAATAAGAAGTGACAGGCGCAATGAAATCCTGATTTTTCTCCATTTCTTCCTGGAAAATCTGAATCTGCTCTCTGCAGTCCCCATAAGGGGAGGAAGTCTGGCTGGTGTCCACAAACATGGCGAAATTCTGGAGCAGGTATCCGGCATGTTTCATTTTTTCTAAATCCAAATGAAAAGAATTGCTGCGGAGCGCAGCATGTTTTCCACGTTTTCTTTCCTGATAAATGCGGGAAATAGTGTCACAGTGCATATCTATAATTTTCATAAAAATTCTCCTTAAAATTAAGGTGCCAAAAATATTTTGACACCTTTCATCAAACGTTTCCGGGTGAAAAGTATTTTGATTTTAATGAAAAAAGGTCTTCAAAATATAATTTAATTATACTACAGAAATGGAAAAAATTTGAAGAATTTTATCAAAATAGTTCGTTATATTTTATGAACAAAATGAGCGTTTGAATTGAGAAGGGACCTGGACTTGAGGCTGCTTTGTGCTGCCAATAAAGTTAATCTAAGCAGTGAGAAAGCACGGAAAATGCAAAAAAATAGCGTGGGCTGAATGACTGCCTGAAAAGATATCCAAAGTAGGAAAAGTAAGGTAACTGTAAGATAGCGCTATGATTTCTTTAAGAAATAGTTGATAAAATGAAAAAAAATGAAGCGGAAAGGGATGAAAACAGGTTGGAAAAATTAATTAAAGTTCAGGACATGTGCAAGATTTATAATCCCGGAGAAAATGAAGTGCGGGCGTTAGACCACGTAAACTTGGAAATAAACCGGGGAGAATTTGTGGCCATTATCGGTCATTCCGGCTCCGGAAAATCCACATTGATGAACATGCTGGGCTGTCTGGATGTACCCACGTTTGGCTCCTATTACTTGAACGGGAAGGATGTCTCCATGATGAAAGACAATCAGCTGTCAGAAATCAGGAATCAGGAAATCGGTTTTATTTTTCAGGGATTTAACCTGATTGCAAATCTGAACGCTATGGAAAATGTGGAACTTCCGTTGATTTACAGAGGCATCGGCAGAAATGAGAGGCAGAGGCTGGCGAAAGAAGCGCTGACAAAGGTGGGGCTGGAGAAAAGAATACATCACAAGCCATCGGAAATGTCGGGAGGACAGCAGCAGAGAGTTGCCATTGCAAGAGCGATTGCGGCAGAACCGCCGGTTATTCTGGCAGATGAACCTACGGGAAACCTGGATTCCTCTTCTACACAGGAAATTATGGAAATTTTGAAAGGGTTACATAATGCAGGCAAGAGCATTATACTGATTACCCATGACAACGATATTGCGAATCAGGCCAATCGGGTAGTTCGCATTTTAGATGGAAAGATTGTGGAGGATTATTTTTGCGGACAATGAGCCATCGTCATATCTGTATGTGCATTTGACGGATGCAGCGAAGGTCAGATACCTTGTCAGCTTATTGTGAGATATTTGACTATAACAGTGAAAGAAAGGCAGGAGGAGAATAGCATGAAAAAGAATAAGAAACTATGGAAAATTATTATTCCAGCGGCAATTGTGATAGTCTTGATTGGCGCGGTAATCGTAAACAACATGAAAAATGCCGGGGAAGCCATTGCGGAGGCTATGAAAGTGGAAGCTGTGACAGTGGAGAAAGGAAATGTGGCAGAGACCATAGAGACAAATGGAACCGTAGTCAGCGGGGAAGAAAAAGTTATATTTTCTCCGGTCAACGCAGAAGTGGAAACAGCAGAATTTCAAACAGGTGATTTGGTGAAGGAAGGACAGAAGCTGATAACGTTTGATGTAAAAGATTTGGAGGAACAGAATCAGAAGGCGGAACTTACCGTGAGGGCAAATCAGCTGGGATATCAGGATTCTGTAAACAAATCAAATGAGGCCGCCGTAAAACAGGCTCAGGCCCAGTCTGAGGTCTCTTCCCTGCAGGCCCAAGTGGACGCCAAGAAACAGGAAGTGGCAGATTTGACAGCGGCAGTATCCGGGGATGCCAAAGGCCAGGCGGAAGCTCAGAAACAGGCGGCCAATGAAATCGAGAAACAAATTAAGGCTCTTCAGAAGGAGCTGAAGAAAGCGGAGAAAGCTCTGGGAAAGGCAAAAGAAGCTTATGAAAAAGCGGAAATAGAACAGCAGACAGCGCAGGTGAACTTTGAGGCGGCGTCCTCCGCCCAGGATGTGGAAAAACTGGAAGAAAGCAGGGAAGCGCTAAATGCAGCTAACCAGAAATTGGCAGAAAAAAAAGGAGATTATGACGCAAAGCAGGAAGCTGTAAACAGCCTGAATACTCAGATAACAGAGCTGCAGTCTTCTCTGGCAGGAACAGGGAGCCAAGTAGAAGTCAATGCAGATTTGCAGAAAAAATTGGAGACAGCCCAGGCGGAATTGGCAGACCTGCAGGTAAGATTAGAAGGTCAGAAATCCATTGCAGATACAGATGCAGGAACCTTAAGCAGTGCGGCAAGGGCACAGATGCAGACCAACAACAATCTGGCGGAGCTGGAAAGCAAGTCTTTGGAAGAACTGATTGCAGAGGGAAAACAGGGAATTTCCGCAGAGTTTAACGGAGTGATTTCGGATAAGCAGGTGGTGGAAGGAGCTACCGTTTCCCAGGGAATGCAGCTTTTCACACTGCAGAGCATTGACAATGTAAATGTAGAAGTGGTTTTGTCTAAAAATGTGTATGACAAAGTGAAAGAGGGCCAGAAGGCAGAAATCACATTGGCAGGCCAGACTTACAAGGGAACCGTAAGCAGAATCAGCCGTATTGCCACTGAAGGGGCAGCAGGAACCAATCAGGCAGCTACAGCCTCTGCGGGTATTATGGCAGAGATACATTTAGACCATACAGACGACAATATTTTCCTTGGGGTGGACGCTAAAGTGAAAATTCTGGCGGAAGAGGCTAAGGACGTGGTGGTTCTTCCCACAGAAGCAGTGAATATTGGAAAAGACGGAACATTCTGCTGGGTATGTGAAGATGGTATTTTGACAAAACGCTCTATTCAGACAGGAGTGTCTTCCAATGAATGCCTGGAAATTACGGAAGGGATTGAGGAAGGAGAGCAGGTAATTGCAGACCCAGGGGAACATGAAGAAGGAGATAATATTGTACTGACTGACGGCAGCAAGAAATAAATCAGTATACAATGAAAACTGTGAGGTATGTAAATGGGAAATATGATGGAATATATCAAAATGGCCTTTAAGAATATCAGGGCCAATAAAGGGCGCTCTTTTCTGACGATGCTGGGCATTATCATCGGTATTTCCTCCGTTATTATGGTGATGTCTGTGGGAGACGGAACAGCCAATGCCATGAATTCAGAGGTGTCAGACCTTGGAACTGGGCAGATTGCCCTGTACTGCAGTGAGGATGCCTCCAATGCGGAAGAATGGATTACGCCGGAGGATATAACAGCGATAGAAGAAAAGGTGAAGGGCGTGGAGGGGGTGACTCCCGGTGATGGTGCGGCTGGAACCACTTCCACAGGAAAGGGAGAATTCTTCCTGCAGTTAAACGGTGGAACGGAGATTATGCAGAAAGCCGTCAATTATGATATGAAACGAGGCACTTATTTTACAAGAGAAGATGTAGAGATGGGAAACCGTGTCTGCGTCATTACAAGCAGTGACGCCAAACGTTTGTTTGGCTCTGATGATGTGGTAGGAATGGACATTGAGGCGACGATAAATAATATCACAAACAGTTATCGGATTGCAGGGGTAACACAACAGAAGGAAAACGGCGGTTTTGTCAGTTATACCTATGAAGGGGCTCCGGTGGCCTTGGATGTACCTTACACTTCCTTTGAGAGCTTTGGATGGGAGAGCGATTCTTTTTACTCTGTCACATTGTTTGCCGATGAGAAGGCCGACAGTGAAGAAGTAGTGAAGGATGTGGTGCATCTGCTGGAAACAAGACATCAGTGTGCCGGAGAGGAGTATTATCAGGTAGAGAGTTTTCAGGATATGGTGAAAGAACTGAATGATGTACTTAGAATTGTAACTACGTTTATCTCCTGTGTTGCGGCCATTTCCCTGATTGTGGGAGGTATCGGCGTGATGAATATTATGCTGGTATCCGTGACGGAGCGTACCAGAGAAATTGGAATCCGCAAGTCCCTGGGAGCGAAGACTTCTTCCATACTTATGCAGTTTTTGGCAGAGGCGGCAATTCTCACCATTGTAGGAGGCATCATTGGAATCATAGTGGGATTGGTCGGCGCAGTGGGAGCCTGCGGTTTGATGAGCGCATCCATGGGCAGTACCATTCATCCGGGAATCAAAGCAAGTACGATTCTGGGGGCCACATTGTTCTCCTGCGGAATCGGCGTGTTTTTTGGAATTTATCCTGCCAGAAAAGCAGCGAAACTAAGTCCCATTGAGGCGCTGAGAAGAAATTAATATAATAAAAGGACTGGAGCGAAACAACAAAGTTCTGTCATCTGGCATGATAGCCATATCAGGCAGAAACCTTGTATTTCGCACAGTCCTTTTGTTGTCTGTAAAGCAGGTAACAATTTTGCGTTATCGTCTGCCGCGGCCGCATCTATTTCCTCTGCCGTACCCGCGTCCGGCATTAGAGTTCCGGTAATCGCAGATACCATCACCGTCTTCATCCACAAAACAAGCGCCGTATCCGGTGTCAGAATTCCAGTTGTCGCAGACACCGTCACCGTCTTTATCTATGAAGGCGGCGCAGTTTACATCCTGGGCTGCAGCCGGAGCTGTCCCCGCTGTTCCTGGAGTGATAACTGCCGCAAGGGCCATTGCTCCCGCAAGTATTCCATATATATGGTTCATGACAAAATCCTCCTTTTTGTTTTTGATTGTAGTAAAAAAATTCGTTGCTGTATGTAATCAAGTCACATAAGGGAAAATTCCCTGTTATAGATATTTATGTAGAGTTCCACATAAGGATTGGAATTCATGATAGGGGACAATACCGCTGTGGGAATCATAACTGCCTGAACCGTTTCAACCGGCTCAATGATAATTTCAAACTCAATAGTTTCCAGGAGACATGATGCGCAGAGAACGCAGCTGTCGCCGGCATATATATGAAAAAGTGTGACCTCTCTTCCCTCTTCCGATACAATATACACCCGTATATTTCCGGACAGCACAATAAGAGCTCCCTGGCATTTCATATCAGAGCGGTGTATGAGATGCCCTTTTGCGTAAGTTACATCCACACTTTTATGAATAAAATGTTCTTTTTCTTTATCAGAAAGTTTGCTCCAGAATGGAAATGTTTTGGAAAATAACGTTTCTCTCAAAAATAATTACCTCCTCTTCAGTGCATATTATACCATGATTGCTATGCAGTACGACAGGTTTTCCACTCAAATTTTTGAAAGTTATCAGATAAATTTAAAAAAAGCAATAAATATGTTATAATGGAAAAAAACAGAAAATGAAAGACAGGCAGTTATGAAAACAAAGAGATTTGACTGGAAGAGCGCAGTCATTTTTTTGGCGGCGCTGGCAGTACTTGTATCTGCAGTGTGGAAATTGTGTTCTGCCTTTTTGGAATATCAAAAAGGGCGGCAGGAATATGGAGAACTGGAGGAATCCGCAGTTCTCGCGGGAAAGGAAAAAGAGGATTTTACAGTGGATTTTGATAAGCTGCGGGCAGTCAACCCCGATATCATCGGCTGGATTTATTTTGAAAATATGGAAATCAGTTATCCCATTGTGCAGGGAAAAGACAACGAATATTACTTAAATCATACATTTTACGGAGAAGAAAACAAATGCGGCTGTATTTTTATGGAGGTGGAAAATGCGGCAGATTTTGGCGATGACAATTCTTTCCTCTACGGCCATAATATGAAAGACAAGTCCATGTTTGCCAGATTGAATGAATTTCAGAAAAAAGAGACGTATGAGAAAAATCCGGCATTTTATATTTTTACGCCAAAGGGAGTGTTCCAATACAAGATATACTCCTGTTATTCCACAGAGCTGGGAGGAGATTCTTTTCTCTGCCGGTTTAAAAATCAGAAGGAGTATGGGAAGTGGCAGAAAACTGTGGCGGACAAAAGCCTTTATGACACAGGGATTGCGCCAAATCAAAACCAGAAAACGGTGACGCTGATGACGTGCACCTCTGCAGGAGCAAGAGAACGGTTCCTGGTACATGGAGTGCTGACGCAGGAAGAGACGGCTGAATTTGAATCAAATCAATAGACAGGAAAGAGAAAAAGGAGGAAATAAAATGGCAAATCAAGACAGGAAAGAGCGGATTCAAAAATTTTTAGATATGGTGGACAAATCCGATAATATTGTATTTTTTGGCGGAGCAGGCGTGTCTACAGAGAGCGGAATTCCTGATTTCCGCAGTGTGGACGGACTGTACAATCAGGAATATGACTATCCGCCGGAAACCATATTGAGCCATACCTTTTACCGTCAGAATCCGGAGGAATTTTATCGTTTCTACCGGAATAAAATGCTCTGTCTGACGGCAGAGCCTAACATGGCGCATAAAAAATTGGCGGAACTGGAAGCTGCGGGAAAAGTGAAGGCGGTAATCACCCAGAATATTGACGGACTGCATCAGCTGGCCGGAAGTCAGAAAGTGCTGGAACTTCACGGAAGCGTCCACCGGAATTACTGTGAATCCTGCCATGCATTTTACGATGCAGAATATGTGTTAAACAGCAAAGGGGTGCCCTGCTGTGAAAAATGCGGTGGAAGTTTGAAGCCGGATGTGGTTCTGTACGAGGAGGGACTGGACAATCAGACTATTCAGGAATCCATTTATTACATCAGTCAGGCGGACATGCTGATAATAGGGGGAACATCTCTTGCCGTCTACCCGGCGGCAGGTCTTGTGGACTATTATTCAGGCAGTAAACTGGTGCTGATTAACAAAACGGCCACGCCCAGGGACAGCCAGGCGAATTTAGTTCTGCAGGAGAGTATCGGGGAATTATTTGGAAAAATAGAAATGTAAGGAGGCGTTAAAATTATGCCGATATCATTTGAAATAGGGGATATTGTCCGGTTAAAAAAGCAGCATCCCTGCGGTAGTAATGAGTGGGAAGTACTCCGGGTGGGAGCGGATTTCCGGCTGAAATGTCTGGGGTGCGGCCATCAGGTGATGCTTGCCAGGAAAATGGTGGAGAAGAACACCAGAGGAATCCGGAAGCAGGAAGAACTTTGAAGGCGTGTACCACAGCGGTTTTACTGCGGTTAGGATTCCAGTTTCCCGGTTATGAGAAAGGAGGCGCAGCGAAGAAATTTACGGAGCATACAGTAAAGTAAAACAGATAAAAATGTAATGTTTTAACTCCGTGCCAGGAGAGTAAAATCAGAAAATCCACACGGAGCCAATAAGAGAATTATGACAGAGAGGAAAATAGGTTATGAAAAAAATGAC
>JAAWLS010000014.1 GCA_022798035.1 Lachnospiraceae bacterium
CAGCAGATGGAGCAGGAGATATCTGATATCTTATCGGAATTGACCAATGGAAAATATAAAAAAATAGGGCTGGATGCGCAGATGAATTTAGTGACGACAGCAGGAAAGCGCAGGCTTTACCCCTGGCAGCTGAGCCAGGGTACCATGGAGCAGATGTACCTTGCACTGCGGATGGGAGCGGGCAGATTTTTTGCGAAAGAGGAGTCTATGCCGCTTTTGCTGGATGAAGTATTTGCGTCTTTTGATGAGAAACGTCTGGAAGGCGCAATGCAGTGGCTGGGCAGACAGGAGCAGCAGATTTTTCTCTTTACCTGTCAGAAACGGGAAATGGATATACTAGAACAAAAAGGGATTCCTTTTGGGAAAATTATGTTAAGCATATAAACGGGACAGAATATGAGCAGGAAAAAAAAGAAAAAGCAGAAGAAAAAATATCGTGTGTTCTGGTTTTTTGCAAAATTTCAGATATTGCTGCTGGTGCTGGTGGCCGCAGCATTGGGATGGTATTATTTCGGCGGTTATGCCCAGAAAGTGAATGCGCTGCAGCAGGAGGCGAGGCTGCTGGTGCAGAAGTCAAACGAGGAGACATTCCGTTCTGTGCAGACCAGCGTTGTCTATGACGCGAATGGCAAGCTGATTTCCACTCTGAAAGGGGAAAAGGACGTATATTATCTGGAATACGATGAGATTCCAGCCTATGCGGCTGCGGCCATGGTCAGTATTGAGGACAAGAAATTTTACCGCCACAACGGAATAGATGTAAAAGCCATTATACGTGCCGCAAAAGCCATGGTGGAAAACGGCGAGGTGACTCAGGGAGGAAGTACCATCACCCAGCAGCTTGCAAAACTTATATTTCTGACCCAGGAGCGGACCTGGGAGCGTAAGATAGAGGAAATGTTTATTGCCGTAGGCCTGGAAAAAATCTATAGCAAAGATAAAATTATGGAATTTTATCTGAATAACGTTTACTTTGGAAATGGTTATTATGGAATACAGGCGGCCAGCAGGGGATACTTCAGTGCAGATGCCAAGGATTTGACCTTGTCTCAAATTGCCTTTTTGTGTGCGATTCCCAACAATCCCGGACTTTACGACCCCGTAGTCCATATGGATAACACTATCAAGAGGAGAGACAGGATTCTGTATCAGATGCTGGAGGATGGAAAAATCAGCCAAAATACCTGCGACCAGGCCAGAGCGGAGGCCATCACTCTGAACCGGCCGGAAAAAGCGAAAAACGACTATGTGGAGACATACACCTATTACTGTGCAATCCGGGCGCTGATGAAGCAGAAGGGCTTTAAGTTTAAGACGGAATTTTCCTCGGCGGAGGAGAAAGCGCGGTATGAGGAGGAATATGACGAGCTGTACGGAGAGTGCCAGAAAAATCTATACACGGAGGGATATCGGATTTACACTTCTATAGATTTGGATATGCAGCAGCTTCTGCAGGATTCTGTGGACAGCGGTCTGGCAGAATTTACAGAGCAGAATGAAGAGGGCGTTTATGCCCTGCAGAGTTCCGCCGTGTGTATTGATAACCACACAGGATATGTGAAGGCGATTGTGGGAGGAAGGAATCAGAATCTTCCGGGCTATACGCTGAACCGGGCATACCAAAGCTTCCGGCAGCCAGGAAGCGCCATTAAGCCGTTGATTGTGTATACGCCGGCCTTGGAAGGAAAATACACGCCGGACACCATTGTACAGGACGTCAAGACGGAAGAAGGGCCTTCCAATGCCAGCGGTTATTTTGACGGAGATATTACTCTGCGGTATGCAGTGCAGACTTCCAAGAACACAGTTGCATGGAATCTTTTGGAGGAATTGACGCCGAAAACGGGACTTTCTTATTTGAAAGAAATGAAGTTTTCCAGACTGGACGCCAAAGATGAGCGGCCTACCAGCGCGCTGGGAGGATTTACCAACGGAGTGTCGGCGGTGGAGATGGCTTCTGGATATGCGGCGCTTGTCCACGATGGGAAATATCGGGAGCCCACCTGTATTACCAAGATTACAGACGCGGAAGAAAATGTGATTTTAGAGACGGAGGAAGAAGAAGTTTCCGTCTACAAAATGAATGCAGCCCGAATGATGACGGATATGCTGGTGTCTGTAATGCAGGAAGGCACTGGGCGGGGACTTGCTCTGAGCAGTATGCCTTGTGCGGGAAAGACCGGAACCACCAATGACAATAAGGATGGATGGTTTGTGGGATATACCGGTTATTATACCACCAGCGTGTGGGTTGGATATGATATGCCAAAAGAATTGCCAGGGCTGTCCGGCGCCACTTATCCGGGAAATATCTGGAAAACTTTTATGGAGCAGATACATCAGGGGCTAGAGCCGGTAAATTTCCTGCCGTATATTGATGAGAATAAGGTGCCTTTGGACAATGAGGAATATATAGAAGGACTGCAGAACGAGCAGGGGAATCTGGAAGGGATGCCAGACGACTCTGCAAATCCGGAAGAAGGAACTCCCGGAGAGCAGTGAAAAGCAGACATTTTAGAACAGATGCCAGAAAGGGCCGCTGCAAAATACGATGGTTCAGCAGGATATCAGCAATAGCTGTAAGTTATCCTGTGAAATCCATTATTTTGCAGCAGCCCTTTGATTTTGTCACAATATGAACGTATGATTCAAAGCAAATTTCCTGCGCTGTGGGAAGCTGTTCCTATAAATTCTCATTTTTCAGAACATCTATGGTGTTCTCTTTTTTTATTCTACTCATGGAGTAGAGCATGGTGGAAAATACCACCAGGAAGACACTGCCGACTGCAATCGCAATACTGTACCATGGAATGAAGAAGCGGCTTTCCAGTCCCTGGCCAATCACCCGGTAAATCAGCCAAGTTACCAGAAAAGATACGGGAAGTCCGTACAACAATCCCTTAAAGCCATAGAGCAGACATTCAAAATTCATCATTTTGGTGAAACTTTTCGGCGTCATCCCGATGGACTTCAGCATGGCAAACTCTCTGCGCCTCAGGTTCACGTTGGTAGAAATTGTGTTAAATACATTGGCCGCGGCAATCAATGAGATTAAAACAATAAAGCCTGAGACAAAGACATAAATTACCGTTATCAGGGCGCGGTCTCCTTCTACACTGGCCGCGTAATCATATAAAGATTCTATAGGCATATTTTTGTCAACTAGAGTTTTGCTCATGGCGGCAGCTGCTTCTGCATGATTGTCACATTGGAATACAAATTCTGTCCGGGCATACTGGCTGTAAGGCAGACCGGCAATGTTTTGATACTTGGTGTAAGTCTCAGAATCAGAAATATCCTGAGTGTCTGCGTCAGATTCCGGCACAGAGATAACGGCGTCCATCAAGCTGTAGGGATAAAACAGCTGTACGCATGCAGAACTGTCCGGGAAAAACGCAGGAGCTTTTTGGGCATGTGCTCCAATGGAGACAGAGACTGCAGTACATCCTTCTGCCAGCGGCAGTTTCTTTGAGACGTCCGTATCGTAGTTCCAGAATTCGCAGTAAAGTTCTCCGGTCTCATAGTCAGAGTCAATGGTTCCGTTGTCATAATTCTTCAGACGGCGAATCAGGTATGCGGCCGGCTCAGCTTTTTTGGAATCTGCCAACAGGGAGTAAGTATAGAATTTTCCGCTGTCGTCATCGTATTGGCGGATGGAGTCCACTGCAACAGCGGCAGGTTTCTCACGATTGAAAAATGCAGATTCCGGCAGATTCAGTTCTCTTAAATAGTTGCGAAATGCTTCGTCTTCCAGAAAGACGAAACGAAAGTCTGTCATGGTAAGATTGCGCGGCTGTTCTGCATGATTGCCATCCAGACTAAGGTTTTTCCGATAATTCTGGTATTCCTGACTTGTGGCTTTTGTATTTACTGAGCCAGTCAGATACAAATCAGAGAAATAGGAGGCTGCGGTGACGCCTTTTGTCTGAGCCAATTCTTTTATCAAAGTATCTGACGGATAATCAATGTCAAAATCCTTGCTGTAAAAAATGTCATAGTCCTTATCTGAGACAACCACGTTGACAGATTTCATCAGATAAGCGCACCAGCTGCTGGTGGAAATAAACAGAACAATGCTCAAAAACAATGAGATAACGGTAGCACGATATTTTTTGCGGTTGCGTTTGTAATTTTTTGTCGCGACCATTCCCTCGAAACCAAAGAGCTTTTCTGTCAGTCTTGAGGTTTTGACTTTTCCCGGACGGATGGCAATGTCGCTGGTCTGCCGGATGGCGTCAATGGCAGATTTCTTCATGGCCCGTTTTACCGGAATGTAGGCAGAAATCAATATAGTCAGCAGAGAGACACAGACAGCGACTGCCAGGGCCGGAATGGAAGGATGCAGTTTGAAAGAGACCTGTTTGGCAGGTCCCAGCACATGAATCAGTCTCCCTATCTCGTAACCGTAGACACCTGTCTCAAGGCCCAATATGCTGATAAGCATATCTTTTAGAAAGAAAAATGTAATTCCAAGGCCCAGAATACCAGATAAAATCCCAAGAGGAATGCCGATACAGCTTAGAAATAAAGCCTCGAACAGCACACTCTTTGTCATCTGCCTGCGGGTGGCTCCGATGGAGGACAGCAGGCCAAACTGCTGGGTGCGCTCACTGACCGAAATGGAAAATGCATTGTAAATTAAGGAAATAGAACCAAAGGCAATAATGCAGATTAAGATAGCGGCAAGTCCGAACAGCACCCGATTATATCTGCTCTCTCCGGAATAACCGTAAATTCGCAGTAAATCATAATTTGCAGACATAATAGTACCTTCTGTCTGTTCCCAAATCCGGGTTATGGTTGGAACTGCATTTCTGCCGGAGACGGTACGAAGATACAAATCGTAATAGTGATGACTGTCGTTGTCACCCACCGTCAAAGCAGTGTAGCCGGGAGCTTGATAAGATTCAAAGGAAGGCCGCTCATAGAATCCCACCACTTTGTAGCTTCTGGTTTCTCCGGGAAGCAGGCGTTCTTGTGCATTATCTGAAACAGAGCTTTCGTTATCTGAGGAACTTTCGCTATTTGAGGAACTTTCGTTATCTGAGGCAGAATTCTCTTCCTCACTGTGAAGATAAGCATTTTGATTGGATAAAATATCTCCCCGTTTATCCACACGGGTTCCCAGATTCAATTCCAGCGTATCTTTCAAATCATAGGTAACACCGCCGTTGGAGGCCAGGTGATTTGGAAGCAGAATCTCTCCCGCTGTTTCCGGCATACGGCCCTGTGTGATGTGGATGGGCATCATGTCTGTGAAATCTGGCTGAATGCCATATAAGCATAGGTAGGGTTTATCCGCATTGTTGCAATCTTCCAAAAGAGAATAGCCCAGAAATTCCATGGAGACCGATTGACTGATGTCAGTGTCTGAAAGGATGGACGCAGCGTCTGTTCCCGGTACGTTGAAAATTCCTCCATACCAGTTTCCTTTTTCATAGATAGCAGCCTGAATCAGACAATTCCGAAGAGTGGAAATACTGATAGTAGTTGCGGAGAACATAGCGGCAGATAAAATAATTCCCACAATCGTCACCAGCGTCCGGGTGCGGTTGGCTTTTAGGTTCTTCAAGGTGATTTTGTGAAGAATATTCATGGACGAATCACCTCATCTCTTGTGATTTTTCCATCTTCCAGAGCAATGATTCTGTTTGCCTGGAGAGCAATGTTTTCGTCATGGGTGATGACAACTAATGTCTGTCTGTATTTTTCATTGGAATATTTCAGAAGTTCCACAATCTCCTGACTGTTTTTAGAATCCAGATTTCCGGTAGGTTCGTCTGCAAGAACCACAGCGGGAGCGTTCATCAGCGCTCTTCCAATGGAGACACGCTGCTGCTGGCCTCCGGACAATTGATTGGGAAGATGGTTTTCTCTTCCTTTCAGGGAGAGAATGTCAAGCAGTTCTTCCAAACGCGCCTGGTTCACTTCTCTGCTGTCCATAAGGACCGGAAGCGTCATGTTTTCTGTCACGTTCAGGACCGGAATCAAATTGTAGAACTGGTAAATCAATCCTACCTGGCGTCTGCGGAACACGGCAAGCTGGCTTTCATTCTGAGCATAGACGTCAGTTCCCTCCATAAATACTTTGCCGGAGGTTGGAACATCCACGCCTCCTAATACATGTAATAATGTGGATTTGCCGGAGCCGGAAGGACCGATGATGGAGAGAAATTCGCCTTTTTGAAGGGAGAAAGATACGTCATCCAGCGCCTTGACCTGATTTTCACCAGAGCCGTAAATTTTTGTCAGATGTTCAGCTCTTAAAATTTCCATAATCATAAACCTCTTTTCTTGTTTATTCCCGCAGGCAGTGAACCGGGCCAAATGCTGCGGGCGATTGATTTGATTATAGTCTAACCAGGGCGAATGACAGCAGTGTGACTTCTGTGTGACAAAATTGTCACCGATAAAATTTTATGGTGAATTTGGCGCCTCCTTCCGGCCGGTTTTCTGCCTTTAAGGTGCCGTTTTGCTGAGAGATAATCATGCGGGCAAGGGCCAGTCCGATTCCCACGTTTTGAGGGCCGGCATGTTTTCCTTTGTAGAAACGCTCAAATAAGTGGGGTAAATCTTCTTTTTCAAATCCAGGCCCATTGTCAGTCACTGTAATCTCTGTGTAAATGGTATTTTCCGAAAAAGCGACAGAAATCAATCCTCCTGGCGGTGTATGCTCCATACAGTTTTTTAAGATGTTCAAAAGAGCTTCTGTAGACCAAGAAAGGTCTCCCATAAATTGTGCCTGCTGGGATTTGGCATGAAAGGAGAGAGTCTGTTCCCGCAGCTCCATAGGAATGAGCAGAGGTTCTGCGGCCCGATGGACTAATTCTTCCACAGACACAGGAATATGCGTCAGATAAGCAGTTCCGGCATCCATTTTCGACATTTTCAGAAGAGATTCCACCAGCCAGTCAATGCGGGATAGAAGCTGGGTCAAATCCTTTAAAAGCTGAGACCTGCGTTCGGCAGTCAAATCCGGATTTCTCAGAAGAGAGAGGATTAGGTTGGAAGAGGTCAAAGGGGAGCGTATTTGGTGGGAAATATCAGCCATGGAATCAGCCAGCAGTTTTTTGTCCTGAAGGAGGGCGGCGGCCTGTTCGCTGAGGCGCAGTGTCATTTTGGACAGTTCATTTTCCAGAATAGACAGTTCACCCTCCTGGTATTTTTCAAAATGAATGGGTATCTGACTGTGGAGCATATCGTCAATTTCACGACTGAGCTGCTCTAATTTCCGGTATCTTTTCCAAGTAATCAGATAGTGGGAAAATAGATACAGCAGTGAGAAAACCGCCATCAGATATCCGGCGGCAGGGGAAATGGAAAACCCCAGAATAGCAGATAAAATCAACAGGAAGAGATGCCAGAGCATACTTGCTGCGATTTCAGGATTGCGGAAAAATTTCATTGGCCTGTCCTCCAAACATAGGGGATTTTGAATTTTATCAGTCTCCCATTTTATATCCCATTCCCCGTACTGTTTTTATCAATACAGGGTTCTGGGTATCGTCCTCAATTTTCTCCCTCAGACGTTTGATGTACACGGTGAGAGTGTTGTCATTGACAAATTCCCCTGCAATATCCCAGAGGGCGTCTAAGAGCATGGAGCGGGTGAGAACCATTTCTCTGTTATTCATAAAATACAGCAGAAGCCGGTATTCCAGGGCAGACAGAATGATTTCTTCCCCGTTTTTAGAGACGGTTCCCCGTACAGTGTTTACGCTGAGATTTTTGTATTCCAGCAGTGTGTTTGCCCTGCCGTAACGGCGCATAATATTGTGAATCCTAGAGACTAGTTCTCGGGGACGGAAAGGCTTGGAAATATAGTCGTCAGCGCCCAAATCCAGCCCAGTAACCACACTGTACTCGTCGTCAGAGGCAGTGAGAAAGATAACAGGCAAATCTGTCATGGATTTAGCGGCTCTGCAGATGGAGAAGCCATTTCCGTCTGCCAGAGAAACATCCAGCAGCAGTAAATCAAAATTAGAAGCGGATTCTTCCAGCAGCGCCAGAGCTTTGGACTGCCCTTCCACCGCAGTGATGGAAAACCCTTCTTTCCGCAGAAATTCTGTTAAATTTGTGACGATACTGATGTCGTCCTCTACTAATAAAATATGTGTCATATGTCACCATCCTGATGTTTGCTGTCTAAGCAGTTTGCATTCTATTCCCTATTATACTGCTTTTTAGAGGGAGAGAAAAGCATAAGATGTCGAAGATGCCTTGAAAATGGCGCAGGCTGAATGGCTTCTTACAGTGGAGACAGAGTTAGTAAGATATTGAGACGCCGAAAAAACAGAGCCAGCAAAGTATTGAGATACCAGTAAGAATATGATACCATTATCACAGTGAAAAAAACGGCGGCGCTGGCCGTAGAATGATACAGAAAAAAGGAGTGGACGAAAATGAAAAAATTTGGTTTTGGTGTGGATATCGGGGGAACTACCTGCAAGATTGGTTTGTTTGAAACTACGGGACAGATTGTGGAAAAGTGGGAAATTCCCACAGATACCAGAGAGGGGGGAAAGAATATTCTTCCAGACGTGGCTGCCTCTCTTCAGGGAAAGATGAGAGAACGCAGTATCTCTAAGGAGGATGTGGAGGGAATCGGAATCGGGATTCCCGGGCCGGTACAGACAGATGGAAGCGTGCCGGTATGCGTCAATCTCGGCTGGAAAAATGTACATGTTCCGGCAGAGATGGAAGCTCTGATGCCTGGAATAGAGGTGAGAGCTGGAAATGACGCAAATGTGGCAGCTCTTGGAGAGATGTGGCAGGGCGGCGGTAAAGGCTGTAAAAACATGGTGATGGTGACTCTGGGCACAGGCGTGGGAGGCGGAATCATCGTGGATGAGAAAATTGTGGCAGGTTCACACGGAGCAGGAGGGGAGATTGGACACATCACTGTGAATCCTCATGAGACTGTTCCCTGCAACTGCGGCAGGAACGGATGTCTGGAGCAGTACTGCTCTGCTACGGGGATTACCCGTCTTGCCAAAGAGAGACTGGCTCTGGAGCACGGAGAAACCCTTTTAGATAAAGAAGAAGTTTCTGCAAAGGCAGTGTTTGACGCATATAAACAGCAGGATAAGACGGCAGAGGAAATTGTGGAGAAGTTTGCAGGAATTTTGGGAAGAGGATTGAGCAATATTGCCTGTGTGGCGGACCCGGAAGTGTTTGTTATCGGCGGCGGAGTCTCCAAAGCAGGAGAAATTCTTTTGGAGGCAGTGCAGAGATATTTTAAGAAGGCGGCGTTCCCTTCCTGTGTAGATACAAGATTTGCGCTGGCATCTCTTGGAAATGATGCCGGAATGTATGGATGTGTGAAATTGATTCTGAAATAAATGATGAAAAATATGCGCGGCTCGCGGAGAGGAAGTTAATGTTTTACAGTCCGCGAGCGCGCGGTGAATGCGCAAAGCGCATTCTTTTTTACTTTTTCAATGGTCTTGCAATCATTACAATATTGCTCTCCCGGTAGTAAGTCCGAAGAGGTTTTTCCAGACGAAAACCGTTTCCGTAATACATAGAGACATGGTAAATATTTTTGTATCTTCCGTTTCTGCCGTTTGGCTTGCGGTAGAAAATCAAGTCGCCGGGCACCAGTTTGGAGGAATCGATGCCTTTGTAAGAGATTACTTTTCCTTTACGCTCTAAGTGGGCGGCCATGGATGCAGCAGTGGGGGCCCAGAAGGAAAATCCGCCCAGAAGTTTGGAATCACGGTCGTAGGAGCGGAATACCAGGGAACTGCAGTCGTAATAGCCGTTGGACATACGGCGTGCCTGGCTGTAACGGGAACTGTTGATTATTTTATACCCCTTTTTGCAGGCTTTCAGAGCGCGGTCTGCGGCAACGCTGATTTGCAGAGTGAAAGACACATCGTCCACTGTCACAATGACTTCTGTGTTTCCGCAGGAACGGCCGACAATCCGGCCAGACTTGTCTATTTTGGCAATGGAGCTTTTTTTAGACCTGCAGGTGATTTTACTTTTGGAAGAAGCGCCAGTGACAGGCGGTTTTATTTTTTTGCCAACGGCCAGGGTTGTATGGGAAGTCTTGAGCTGAGGGTTGGTGATAATTAATTGGTGTTTTATTTTCTTTCCGTCAGCCTCGATAAAAACTGTGGTTTTTCCGGGAGCAGAGCCTGCGGTGACAGTTCCGTCCTGGGTGATGGAGGCAAGAGAGGAATCTTTTACGCTCCATGTTACATTGCTGAAAGAGGTCGTTCCCTTTAACTTTATTTTCTGGCTTTTGCCAAGAGACAGCACCGTGTAAGAAGAATCTGTTTTTGGATTTGAAACTTTTACGTTTGTGGCAAAGGTGCCGGAGGTACCGTCAGAATAACTTACTTCTGCTGTAATTTTGGCGGAACCGGTCCGTTTTCCTGCGACGATGCCTTTTACAGAATCCACGCTGGCGATTTTAGAGTTTGAAGAGGACCAGACAGTCTTTATTATCCGCGTTCCGGTCTTTTTTACATTTTTTAAACTCAGTGTTTTTTTACAGTTTACAGCCAGGGCCGTCTGCTGTTGTTTGATACCGTTTTTGATAACGGTTATGGTGCAGGGATAGGAGGCTGTAACCGACTGGCCGTTCACAGTGGTGGAGCACAGAACTTTTACAGTAGCGGTGCCGGGCTTTTTGGCGGTGACTTTACAGCTGTTTCCAGAAGAAGAAATCTTTACTGTTCCAGAAGAAGATTTTTCCAATTGGAAAGAAACAGAATCAGAAGGGGAAACATTGCTCAAAAATAAAGTAGTGCTGTTTCCCTGCATCAAAATCTGTGAATTCCGGTTGAGCTTGTGCTGATTTTTCAGTACGGTTGCCTGACAAGAGGATTCTGCACCTGGCACAGAGGCAGTAATCGTGACAGTGCCAGCTTTTTTTCCGGTAATTGTGCCGTCTGCACTGACGGACGCGATTTTAGAATCCGAGGAAGTCCACTTGATTTTGTCAGATGGCTTTGCAGAGGCTTTTAAACGGAAAGTATTTTCTGTGAATAAAAGAGCAGTCTCTTTATTTAATTTTACAGAAGGCTTTTTTACGGTGATTTTGCACTTTCTTTTTAATCCATTGCAGGAAGCGGTGATAGTTACGGTTCCAGTTTTTTTCGGAGTGACTTTGCCCTGGGCGTTGACTTTTGCAATTTTACTGTCAGAAGATTTCCAGGAAACAGGGCTTTTAGGAACTGCATCCGCATCCAGAGAGACAGGATTGTGGAGATACACAGTAGCTTTGGACTGCAGTTTCATGGAAGGATTTTTGACCGTTACCTGGCAGGAGTCAGAGGTCTGATTGACAGAAGCGGTGATTGTGGTGGTTCCTGCTTTTTTGGGATGGATATTTCCGTTGGAGTCCACAGTGGCAATCGCTGTGTTGGAAGATTTCCAGCTGACTGCCCCGGCAGAGGAAGTGGAAACGTTCAGGTGTCCGGGTTTACAAGTATATAAAGTCAGATTCGTCTGCTCTATAGAGACAGTGTCGGTTACGGTGATTTTGCAGGTGGCAGAATTTGTGACCTTGTTTTTGCCGTCGTTTACTGTGACAGAGGCAGTGATTGCTGCAAAGCCGGATTTGTGCGCAGTGACGGCCCCGGAAGAAGTTACGGAAACAATGTCAGGATGGTCGGAAGACCAGACAATATCTGCGGAAGTTCCGGAGGCAGTTAATTGCAGCCGGCCGCCTACAGCTAATGTATATGAGGTATAATTTAAAACAGGTGTCAAAGAAGCACCTTTATTTTCTTCAGAATTTTTGTGAAGATTGTCTGCAGATTCCGCGGAGGCTGACATTTCGGAAGAGGAAGGGAAGGGGGAAGATGCCAGTGAAGTAAATGGTGTTTCCAATAGTAACAGACAACTCAAGGTAAGGGTGATAATTTTTTGAAATTTCATTGGTAAAATGCCTCCTGTACATGAAAATGATGACTCAGAAAATGTCGAAAATTGTATCGCTGTCTTTTATAATAATATCTTTTCTTTTGAGTTTCAAGATAGGGAAAAGATTTTTTTCTTCTATAAAAAGGCACGACTGTCCAGCATGCCCTTTATAGCGGGAACTTTGCAAAAAAAACTTAAAATTGAAATATTTTCCAGAAGAATCCATAAAAGTTCTGGGAGGTATGGTATAATATGCACTGAGGAGAGGACAAGACTGCAGGAGACTTGAGTGCAGGAAAAGAACTTTCAATGAAACGTGAAATGATACAGAAGGAGCGTGTAAGATGAACGAGAAAAAGAAAAATTTATTCAGTACAGTGATAGTGTCAATTATGGCGGCCATATTTATTATTGTTTCCGTGTTGATTTTGTTTGTTCCCCAGATTGAAGTGCGGGATATCTGTTATGCTGTCTGTGGATTTGTAGTGGGTCTTGGTATTTACATGATTGTTCGTTACTTTATGAACTCCGGTTATGAGAGACCGAATGAATATGGATTTTCAGAAGGTGTATTGTTTGTACTGCTGGGCATCTGCGGCCTGGTGAGAGTAGACCGCATCACGCTGTCCTTTTTGACTGTTTTGGGAATTATGCTGCTGCTGTCGGGAGTGATTAAACTGCAGTATGCCCTGGATTTGAAATGCATGAAAGATTCGGCCTGGGTTGGATTTTTTGCAGTGACAATCGTGCTGCTGGGCTGTAGTGTCTCTGTAATTTTAAAACCGTTTCAGGACATGAAATTTTATCAGAATTATACGGCGTATGTGCTTCTCGTAGACGGTGTGGTGGAAATTGTCAATATTGTGTACCTGAACTTCAGGACAAAGACGTATCATCGGAACGGGGAGCAGAGCGGGGTGGAGGAGAATCAGGAGGAACCGCCGGTATCAGAGTAGCGCTTCCATGCAGGCATGAATCGCTCACCTTACAAATGATGTGGGAAGGTATACTACCAAGTTCAGCCGCGCCATTCGCAAAGACGCCTATCGGCGTTTTCCCGCTGCTATGCAGCTAACTTTGCTCATAGAGAGGCGCTCCGCCCATCATTTGCATGTTGAGCGCTTCCATGCAGGCATGAATCGCTCACCTTACAAATGATGGCTGAACTTGGTGACAAAGTTTTACTTTTTTCATCTTGCTTTTTTTTCCAGATAAGAATATAATAGGTAGCGCATATATTGTGTCGATTTGACAGAAACTATACTATATTTAGTTGTTTTGGAGGAAGTACGATGAAAATTATCAAGAGAAGCGGAAAAGAAACAGGCTTTGATGCCAGTAAAATTATAGATGCGGTTGCGAAAGCAAACCAAGAGGTGCCGGAGAGTGACAGGCTGTCTCAGGAGCAGATTGAGTCCATTGCAGAGAGAATAGAAGAAGTTTGCGAGAATATGGAGCGTATTTATAACGTAGAAGAAATCCAGGATATGGTGGAAAATGAAATTATGCGCTACAAAGCCTTTGAGGTTGCCAGAAAATATATTACGTATCGTTATAAACGGGCGCTGGTGCGCAAATCCAATTCTACAGACCAGCAGATTTTGAGTTTGATTGAGTGCAGCAACGAGGAGATTAAGCAGGAAAATTCCAATAAAAATCCTATTGTAAACAGCGTGCAGCGCGACTATATGGCGGGGGAAGTAAGTAAAGACATTACCAAACGCTTTCTTCTGCCGGAAGAGATTGTACGTGCCCATGAAGAGGGAATTATTCATTTTCACGATGCAGATTATTTTGCACAGCACATGCACAACTGCTGTCTAGTAAATCTGGAAGATATGCTTCAGAATGGAACTGTAATCAGCGAGACGATGATAGAACGGCCCAAGAGTTTTTCTACGGCCTGTAATGTGGCAACTCAGGCCATTGCCCAGATTGCCAGTTCCCAATATGGAGGGCAGAGCATTACATTGTCTCATCTTGCGCCCTTTGTGGAAGTCAGCCGTCAGAAACTGAGGAAAATGGTGCGGAAAGAATTTATGACAGCTCAGATTCCGCTGGAAGAGAAGAAAATAAATGAAGTGGCTGAGATGCGTGTCAAGGAAGAAATCCGCCGCGGCGTGCAGATGATTCAATATCAGGTTATCACGCTGATGACTACCAATGGACAGGCTCCTTTTGTGACGGTGTTCATGTATCTGAATGAAGTGGAAGAAGGACGTCTCAGAGACGACCTTGCACTGGTGATTCATGAAATGCTGTTACAGCGCATACAAGGAGTGAAAAATGAAAAGGGCGTGTATATTACCCCGGCATTTCCAAAGCTGATTTATGTTCTGGAAGAGGATAATATCCGGGAAGGAAGCCGGTACTGGAACCTCACAAAACTTGCAGCAAAATGCACCGCAAAACGGATGGTGCCGGATTACATTTCAGAAAAGGTAATGAAAGAAAACAAAGAGGGAAACTGTTATCCTTGTATGGGATGCCGCTCTTTCCTCACAGTTTACCACGATGAAAAAAATCAGCCGAAATTTTACGGAAGATTTAATCAGGGAGTGGTGACGCTGAATCTGGTGGATGCAGCCTGCTCTTCCAAAGGAGATATGGACAAATTTTGGGAAATTTTGGAAGAACGTATGGAATTGTGTAAAAAGGCTCTGATGCTCCGACACAACCGATTGAAAGGAACTCCTTCGGACGTGGCACCGATTCTCTGGCAGTATGGAGCGCTGGCCCGGCTGAAAAAGGGAGAAGTAATTGACAAACTGCTCTACGGCGGATATTCTACCATATCTCTGGGCTATGCAGGGCTCTGTGAGTGTACCAGATATATGACTGGAAAATCCCACACAGACGTCCAGGCCACCCCCTTTGCCCTGGAAATTATGCAGCGCATGAACCAGGCATGCAGAAAGTGGCAGGAAGAGACAGATATTGCGTTCAGTCTCTATGGAACGCCCTTGGAATCCACTACCTACAAATTTGCTTCCTGTCTCCAGAGACGTTTTGGAGTTATCGAGGGAGTGACGGATAAAAATTATATTACAAACAGCTATCACATTCATGTGACAGAGGAAATTGACGCTTTTCACAAGCTGACGTTTGAGTCTCAATTTCAAAAACTGTCGCCAGGGGGCGCAGTCAGTTACGTGGAAGTGCCGAATATGCAGGGAAATATCGAGGCGGTGCTGGCGGTAATGCAGCATATTTACGATAATATTATGTATGGAGAACTGAACACAAAGAGCGACTACTGCCAGGTGTGCGGTTACGAGGGAGAAATCAAAATTATAGCGGATTCTCACGGAAAGCTGGTGTGGGAATGTCCCAGCTGCCAGAATCGGGATGAAGATAAAATGAATGTGGCCAGACGGACCTGCGGCTACATTGGGACACAATTCTGGAATCAGGGCAGGACACAGGAAATTCAGGACCGGGTGCTGCATCTGTAATTTTATGCAGAAGGAGGAGCCTATGAATTATGCTGAGATAAAAAAGGCAGACATAGCAAACGGCGTGGGTGTCAGAGTTTCCCTGTTTGTCTCAGGCTGTACCCACCACTGCAGAGGATGTTTTAACCAGGAGACATGGGATTTTGCATATGGAACAGAGTTCACGGGAGAGACGGAAGAAATGCTGCTGCAACTTTTGCAGCCTTCCTATATTGCAGGATTGACAGTTCTGGGAGGAGAGCCTTTTGAGCCTTCCAACCAGAGAGGGCTGCTTCCACTCCTAAAAAAAGTGAAGGAGAGATATCCCCAGAAAAATATCTGGTGTTATACGGGATATCTTCTGGAGGAAGAGCTTTTGAAAACAAGCAGGGCAAGATGCGAGGTGACAGACGAAATGCTCTCAATGATTGACGTGCTTGTGGACGGGGAATTTGTAGAAGAAAAGAAAAATATATCTCTGCAGTTTCGCGGTTCCGAGAACCAGAGAGTCATTGATTTGAAAAAGAGCCTGGAGTCTGGAGAAGTTACTTGTCTGGATTTTGCAGCCGGGAAATAAATAAAGAGAAAACTAAGAAAATGTTAATACAATATTTGCAAAAGAGCAAAGACATTTCAATATACTGGAGGATAAAATAGAAGGAAGACAGAGAAAATGACGGAACTGTCTGTGAGATATTTTAAGGGACAGCAGTTGAGAACAGATAGAAATGAGGCATGCGGATGTTAGAGAGAGAACGTAGAAGACGGCGAAAAATAGTGATAGGAAGTGTGGCAGGAGGAGTTCTTTTCCTGGCAGTTATTTATTTTGGACTGGCTTTTTATTTTGGAAGTCATTTCTTCTTCCGTACCAGAATCAACGGCTGGAAGGTAGGCGGAACCAGTTTGGAAAAAGCAGAGGAAAAGGTAGGCGACGGCGTGGAAGATTATCTTCTGACAGTGTTTGACAGGGACGGAGAGAAACATCACATTTACGGTCATGACATTGCATGTGCGTACGTGCCGGACGGTTCAGTGGAAAAACTGCTGAAAGAGCAGAAAAAATTTCATGGAACGCTATACGTTCATGAAAAACCAGCATGATGACTTGATCGAGGCGGAAAAGACGCTCGAGGGCATTATTGAAGAGCTTGACAC
>JAAWLS010000015.1 GCA_022798035.1 Lachnospiraceae bacterium
ACATAATAGTGAGCCAAAATCACCGCATCACGCTCTTTTTTCCATTGATTAATTTTATCTAAGGTTGACATATCTGCTCCTGCTTTCTCTCTTCCTTTTCTTCTTATTATCTTAAGTACTGTACAGTCAACGGCGTTTTGCCATTGGCTCCGCCCATTTTTGCCGCGCATAAACGCAGAATTACCACACTAAAATCAATCGTTCCTTTCACACCATCTGCAGAACTGCTGTTTCAAAGAGCACTTCAAGGGCACGCCCAGTTTTTCCAACGTCTGCTCCAGAGCTTCCATGGTCTCTGTCATATCTTTTTCATTGGCATTGCTTCCCATATGACCAATGCGGATTACCCGGCCTGCAAGACTGTCAACGGAGCCTGCCAGCATAATGTTGTGCTCCTTTCGCATAACATCTAAAATCTCCTGTGCTGTGGTTTCCTTTGGCACATCGAACACTGTCACTGTGTTGGAATATCCGCTTTCCAGATGGAGCTTCAGCCCCGCCTCTGTAACTGCCTGTCTGCAGGCATGAGCGATTTTTGCATGGCGTGCCAGCATGTCCTTGTCTTTTTCTATATTGTCAAAAGCTGCCCGCAGCCCGTAAATGTCGCTGATTGGCATCGTATAGGGAAACCATTTTGCCTCATAGCAGCCCTCAAATACTTTCAAATTGGCATAGAAGGATGCGATAGGTGTTTTCCGCTCTTCCATGGCCTTTTTGGCCTCATCGCTGACAGTCACAAAAGTAAGTCCCGGAGGTGCTGAGACTGCTTTCTGGGAACCACCGCATAATATATCAATCTCTGCCTTGTCCACATCCAGCGCCTCCCCGAACATGGCTGAAACAGAATCCACCACAGTAAGAATTCCGTATTTTTTCAAAAGCGGACACAGCACATGCACGTCATTCAGTATACCGCTGGGTGTGTCACAGTGCACCAGCGTGGCGTACTTATACTCATGATTTGCCTGCAGAAACTTTTCCAGTTCCCGGGAATCAATAGGATTCCTGTCATCTACCGTATGGATTTCAGGCTTTCCCCCATACATGGAAACAAAATCGGCAAACCCTCTGCCGTAAACTCCGTTGTCCAGCACCAGCACGTTGTCTCCTGGCTCCGTCAGAGAAGCGCAGGCGGCTTCCAAACCAAGAATCCCTTCCCCGCCCAAAATCAGCGTTTCATTTCCAGTGTGAAGCAGACGGCTGATTTGCTCACAGGTCTCCTTGTAAAACTCCACAAATGTCTCATCCAAATCTGGATTCGTACACTCTCTCGCCCTTGCAAGACGAATATTCTCTTCTACCTGGGTGGGACCAGGCGTCATAATCTTATACATATTATCCCTTCTTTCTCTGTACCATATTAACACATCCGTATGCAAAAGCAAAGGATTTCTCTTAATCGAGCAGGAGGAATTTCTCTTATTGAGAAATTCTGGCCTCTGAGTCTTGAGTTTCTCCGCCGCTTTTGAGTATGGTCTGGCTTTATATGGGGGACTTTCACCGTTAAAATCTTCCCCCATGCCAAGCAAACAAAAGAGGACGCCTCTTCTTACTGAAACGTCCTCTCTCATTTCTATTTTTCTTTGACAAATACGTCTTTCCCCAGTCCGCACCAGGGGCATACCCAGTCGTCCGGCAAATCCTCAAAAGCGGTACCTGGAACAATTCCATTGTCCGGGTCGCCCTCCTTGGGGTCATAGACATAGCCGCACGGCTCGCAAAGATATTTATCCATGTCACACACTCCTTCACTTTTTCTATCATCATTCCCAAAAATCAGAAAAACATACCTCAGTCACATTTTTCAGACGCATTTTTCCAGTAAAATTTCTGACAATGCGCTGCCGCTGCTGGTATGGCACCGCACCACATCTGCCTTTGCTTTCTCTGCCTCAGACAGTGCGCAGCGCACCATTTTATGGGACACAGTATTTGTAAACAGCACCACCAAATCTGGATTCCCTATCTTATCTTTGAGATTTCCTGACATCTGAGTAAATACCTTCGCCTTGCATTTATATTCTTTACAGATTTTTTTATATTGGCGGACCATGCGGTCGTGGCCTCCGATAATCACAACACTCATATCTTCTACCTTACCTTGGCTAAGCCTTTTATTTTCATACTTTCCTTTTCTCTATTAGGGCGAAACAGCAGATATACAAATCCTGCCATCAGAAGCAAAGCCGCGGCCGTTCCAATTCCAAACGTCCCCACCATAATCCATGTTCCGATTTGATAAATGCAGAGCGATACTACATAAGCCAGAAGGCATTGATATCCTATAGCGAACCAGAACCATTTCACGTTGTTCATTTCTCGTTTGATAGCTCCCATGGCCGCAAAGCAAGGAGCACACAACAGATTAAATACCAGGAAGGAATAGGCTGCGGCTGCCGTCATATGTCCAGCCAGGTTTCCCCAGATTTCTGTTCCATCTTCCGCTACTTCCGCAAAGCCAAACAAGATTCCAAAGGTTCCAACCACATTTTCTTTTGCAACCAGTCCGGTGAGAGCTGCTACTGCAGATTTCCAGTCACCCCACCCTAAGGGAATAAACAGCCATGCGAATATATTTCCAATAGAAGCCAGGATACTGTGGTCAATTTCCATATCCTCCAACATACGGAACTGTCCGTCCACCCATCCAAAATATGTAGTAAACCACACGAAAATCGTAGACAACAGAATGATTGTTCCAGCTTTTTTGATGAAAGAATATCCTCTTTCCCACATGCTCCGCAGTACGCTTCCCACCGTGGGCATATGGTAAGCGGGAAGTTCCATGACAAAAGGAGCCGGCTCTCCTGCAAACATTTTTGTTTTCTTTAAAATAATCCCAGAACAGATGACTGCCGCAATTCCCACGAAAAATGCACTCCAGGAAACCCACCATGCATTTCCGAAAAATGCTCCTGCAATCAGCGCAATAATCGGCAGTTTCGCCCCACAGGGAATAAATGTGGTCGTCATAATAGTCATTTTGCGGTCTCTGTCGTTTTCAATGGTTCTGGAGGCCATAATTCCCGGCACACCGCATCCAGTTCCAATCAACATAGGAATAAAAGATTTCCCTGAAAGACCGAATTTGCGGAAGATACGGTCCATAATAAAAGCCACTCTCGCCATATAACCGCAGGCTTCCAAAAATGCTAGAAAAAGAAACAGCACCAGCATCTGAGGCACAAATCCCAGCACGGCTCCAACACCAGCTACAATTCCATCTACAATCAATCCCTGCAGCCAGGCCGCACATCCGATGGCCTCAAGTCCATTTGAAAATAGTTCCGGGATAGCCGGAACTGCCAGACTTTCTATGCCAAACAAGTTCCAGCCTTCCCCAAACACTCCGTCATTTACCCAGTCTGTGGCCCAACTGCCTACCGTAGTCACAGAGATATAATAGACGAGGGCCATGATTACGGCAAAAATCGGCAGCGCCAGAATTCGGTTTGTCACAATTCTGTCAATCTTATCTGACAGAGACATCTGCTCTTTCCGCTGTCTGACATAACATTCTTTTATCACAGAGGAGATGTAAAGATATCGTTCATTGGTAATGATACTTTCTGCATCGTCATCCAGCTCTGTCTCAAGGGCAGTGACTTCCGCCGCCACATCCGGCGCCTGCTTCATCTGGGACGCAATTTTCTCATCCCCTTCCAATAATTTAACAGCGAAAAAGCGCTTTTGCTCCTTCGGCACTTCCGTTCCCAGTTTCTCCTCAATCTGATGCAGTACATACTCCACTTCCGGGGAAAATTCAGCAGCAGATTCTGCCGTCTTCTGTTTCTGAGCGAGGCCCAGCGCTTTCTCTGCCGCCGTTGTCACTCCAGTGCCCTTCAGCGCCGAAACTTCCACCACGGGGCAGCCCAATTTTTCGCTGAGCTTTTTTACATTAATCTGGTCGCCGTTTTTAGCCACCACATCCATCATATTGACAGCCATAACCACCGGGATTCCCAGCTCCATCAACTGTGTGGAGAGATACAGATTACGCTCAAGATTCGTCCCATCCACAATATTCAAAATGACGTCCGGCCGCTCTCCCAGCAGATAATTTCTGGCGACTACCTCCTCCAAAGTATAGGGGGAGAGGGAATAAATTCCCGGCAAATCCGTAATCACAACATCCTTATGCCCTTTTAATTTTCCTTCTTTCTTCTCAACGGTTACACCGGGCCAGTTTCCCACAAATTGATTAGACCCAGTCAGTACATTAAATAACGTTGTTTTTCCGCAGTTTGGATTTCCTGCTAATGCTATTTTGATTGACATTCCACAACTCCTGTCCGCCTTTCGGCACCTTTCTATATTTTATGTTGTAATGAAAAATCTCTGGAAACAGCAGTTCAAACACTGAAATTTGTTCAAAAATACTGAATTGCCGTTTGGTTTCATACTACTTGCTATAATTAGTTATTGCTAACTCATTGTGAAAAATAATTCTGTCAGTCTAAAGAACCTCCAAATTTTCCTCAGAAGCATTTAAAAGTCTGACAGAAACCCGCCAAAAACATATTATTGCTTTCGCCATTTCTATATTAGCCTTGTTTTTATTCACTCCACCTCAATCATTTCCGCATCTGCCTTGCGTAAAGACAGCTCATACCCCCGTACTGTTATTTCCACCGGGTCTCCCAGAGGCGCCACTTTGCGGACAAACACATCCACCCCCTTCGTAATTCCCATATCCATAATTCTGCGTTTCACCGGGCCTTCCCCGTGCAGTTTCGTGACTCTCGCCGTTTTCCCACAAGGAATCTGTCTCAATGTTCTCATATCCATCCCTTCCTTTCCTTTTAACACCGCGGCAGTTTGAAATTTCATACGGAAAACAATACAAAGTTCCAAACACTCTCCTCAAATCATTATCTTGCTGGCCATGTCCCGGTTGATAGCAACTCTTGACTCTTTCACATTGACAATCATATTGCCCCCTGTCTCGGACACAACAGTCACCTGCCCTCCCGTTACAAACCCAAGATTCTCCAAAAACTTTCTGGTCTTTTCTTTTCCGCCCACTTTTTTAATAGTGTTGGTCTCTCCTGCTCTCGCCATTGTCAAAGGCATCTTATCATCCCCTTTTTCTTTTTGATAATGGTTCTCATTTATTCTTCTTAAGTTAGTATATACTTACTTTAGTTTGTTGTCAATAACATTTTTGATGAATTTCCAATTTTCTAACCTATTCACACTGACATAACTTTGTAAAATTCTTGACAATAGTATAAAATTATAATAATATAATTTTATACTATAGGAGGGATGGAAGATGTCTTTAGCTTTCGGCATTTTAGGATTTTTAAACTATGGCCCTATGAGCGGATATGATTTAGTAAAAGCATTTGAATCATCTCTGCAATTTTTCTGGCACGCTCAAAACAGCCACATTTATTTGGAATTAAAAAAATTGGAAAAGAAGGGCTATATCTGCGGAGAAACCGTCATTCAGTCAGACCGGCCCAATAAAAAGATTTTTTCTATTACGGAAACGGGAAAAAAGGAATTTATGAATTGGCTCGCCGAAGGAGCAGGAGAAGACGCCACTCATTTTAAAAGCGCTTTTCTCATGAAAGTCTTTTTTGGCGGAAATATGCCTCCTGCCCAGAGCGCCGCCATGTTAAGGAAATTTAAGGCAGACTGCGAGGCATATTTGAACCGAATGGAGGAGGCCCCTGACAGCATTGTAACTTATGGCTCTAACAAGGAAATGTATCAGACCATTTACTGGCAGTTTACCGTTGATTTTGGCTTCTGCTTTATCAAAACTTGCATCGAGTGGGCCGAACAGTGCATTCAGAAACTGGAAGCCATAAATGAGCAAAATGCTAAAAAAGAGTAAACGTGAAAGAATTTGTTCATTCTTTTACTAATTCTGAAAAACCCACAGAATGGAGGAAACCATGATGCATACAGATATGAAAAAGGGATTAAACGCCAATCAGTTGAAATTAATCGCAATTGGGGCCATGACTTTGGACCATCTCATATGGACGCTGTTCCCAGGATATTCTACGGAATGGTTTGTGGTTCTGTCTCACATCATCGGCAGGCTCACCGCTCCTATCATGTGGTTTTTTATTACAGAAGGCTATCATTATACACATGATGTAAAAAAATATGCCGCCAGATTGTTTTTGTTAGCGGCAGTCTCTCATTTTGCATACAATTTCTGTTTCGGCATACCCTTTCTTCCTTTTCAGACAACCGTGTTTAACCAGACTGGCGTGGTCTGGTCATTGGCATGGGGCTTAGTTTTACTGTACATACATGATAAGACTGGCTGGAAGCCCTGGCAGAAAACTTTATTTACCATCCTTATCTGTCTGATTACATTCCCTTCTGATTGGAGCTGTATCGCAGCCATGGCAATTTTGGCCATCGGTACAAACAGAGGGAATTTTAAAAAGCAGATGGCACACATGATGTTGTGGACAACCATGTATGCCATTGTGTATTTTATATTTATTGATAAAGTCTATGCATTTATCCAACTGGGCACTTGTCTGACAATCCCTCTCCTGGGGCTTTACAATGGAGAACGCGGTTCCATGAAAGGAATTGGCAAACTGTTTTATATCTATTACCCGCTGCATCTTTTTATCTGCGGCCTCATACGCATCTTATTGTGGGGGGCTGAATTTTCCACAGGAACAGCGAATTTTTAAGACAGACTCTGCCAGGACAATACTCATTATCACTAAGCTGTCACATTCACCGCATTTTCCTTAATCTCATTGATTTTCTGCAGCAGGGAATTTCTGGTTTTGGCATCAAACATTTTGATAAAGGGCACTGGTTTGTCAAAAGGCGGCCTCTGCAGCTCCATAATATCTTCCATATAGCCGTTCTGTTCCACATGATTTATAATTTTATAGATGAATTGTATCTGTCTCTGATTCAGAGAAGCATCATCAATAAAGGCCGAAAAGGCTTCCATGGCAGCCTCATGGTCTAACTTTGCAATTTTCCGCACCAGCAGGCCAAAGGGCGTATCTCCGAAGGTTCTCTTGTAATCTTCCCTGCTTCCAAGTTCTTCCGTCAGCACTCGTTCCAGCTCTTTGTAATCTCCCTCTGACAGTGGATTGTTGTGCATGAGTTTATAAATTGCCAGTGAACCTTTGTGCTCCTCCACATACTGGTTCACCTTTTTGCGGTAATCCTCAAAATCATAAGCGGCCGCCAGCTGAACCCCTTCCTGTTCCTCCATCACAGGGTCGGTAAGCCGGGTAAAAATGGACTCTTTTTTCCTTCCGCTTTCCACCAGAAATTTCATCAGACCGCGCAGCTCTTTCCGCACTTCTTCCAATATCAGAATATTATCAGAAGCCCAGAATGCATCCGTATTGATTTCTTTTATCAGTGAACGTTTTTCCTGAATCTGCGGAATGCTTATTTTACTTTCCAATGCGTCTGCAATACCGCACAGTTGCTTTTTGGCATACCGAAAAGCAGGTTTTCCCTCTATTTTTGTCAGAATCATTCCATAAATAAAATTGTCAAATCGTTTTGCCGCTTCCTCCATATCATTCATAGTGACAATGGGAGCAATCTCTTTTATCAGCTCTCCCTTGTCCCCTTGGTTCACATATTCAAACTTCTTCTCATCTTTGTATTTTTCTACATACTGCCTCTTCATTTTGACAGCAATCAGTTCCCCATTTAATTCCATAATCTGAGCATGGCATATCTCTGCTAGTTCCTGCCTCCAGGTCTGATACTCCTCGTCTGCGAAAGCCCCCTCCTGCAAAGCAGCGATTAAACGCACTCTCTTCCCAAATATGTTTTCCTGGAGAGTTTTCGCTTCGTGCCCCTCATAGCCATTTGGTTTTTCTCCAAAGAACTCAAAATTATTGCAATAGTCAAAAATTAAAAACCTGCGTTTTCCTATGTACTCTCCATCTATCAAATCTACACAATCCAAATCCTCCGAAAGCCTGGTGCCTCGTCCAATCATCTGCCAGAACTTTGTCTTGGAGCGCACTTTTTTAAAGAATACCAGATTGACACATTCAGGAACGTCAATACCCGTATCCATCATATCCACAGATACCACGATATGGGGCTCTCCCTCCGGTTTCTTAAAATCATCAATGGTAGTCTGGGCATAGGCGTCGTTGCAAATTACTCTCTGGGCAAATGTTCCGTGATATTTGGGATATAGTTTGTTGAACCTCTCCAAAATAAATTCTGCATGTTTTTTATTCTGGGCAAAGATAATGGTCTTGCCCAGCCTGTCTCCCCCTGCGGTTTTGATTCCTTTCCCCATCAAATCCTGGAGCACTTTATCTACCGTAAGTTCGTTAAACACAAAGTCATTTAAGGCCGATGACGGGATGGATTCCGGCAGACCTTCGTCCTCTATAAAATCTTCTTCGTACCGCTCCTTATCTGACTGAGATAATTTTTCATACACAATCCCGTCATTTAAAAATTCTGTCTTTACGAGATACGTGTAATAAGGTACCAGCATATGGTCAGCATACACCGCCGTTTCATAATCATAGGCATAAGTGGGCACTCCGCTTTCCATCTCAAAGAAATCGTATGTATTTCTGTCCACATCCATCTTGGGCGTGGCCGTAAGTCCTACCAGAATTGCATCAAAATACTCGAAAATCACTCTGTATTTTTTGAAAATACTTCTGTGGCTCTCATCTATGATTATCATGTCAAAATGGGTGGGAGTAAACAGCCTCTTACCCTCTGGATTTCTTGCAGAATCCAGGGCATTCAGCATAGTGGGATAAGTGGAAAACACGATTCTTGCATTTTTATCGTCCTTATCCGTACACAGATTGCAGAGGGATAAATCCGGCAGATAATTTTTAAAATCGTCTTTGGCCTGTTTTACAAGGGCTGTCCGGTCTGCCAGAAACAAGACGTTCGTCACATACCCTGCCCGGCTGAACACATCTGTCAGACTGGCCGCCGTTCTCGTCTTTCCAGTGCCGGTTGCCATCACCAGCAGATTTTTCCGGTATCCTTCTTTCACATTTTCACATACCGCCCGTATGGCTTCTTTCTGGTAATAACGGTCTGTCATCTTGTCGTCAATTTTTACAGACAGCAAATCCTTTTTCTCCGACCTTCGGTTCATCAGCTTCTGCAAATCACCTTTGCTGAACACACCGCTGACCCGCCGCTGGGGACTCAATTTGTCATCCCAGAAGTAGGTCTCAAATCCATTGCTGGTAAACATCATAGGCCGGCGGCCAAGTTTCCGCTCCAGGCAGTCCGCATACAGCATCGCCTGTTTTCTTCCGCTGTTGGGGTCTTTGCTTGTCCTCTTTGCCTCTATCACTGCCAGCGGCAGTCCGTCTTTGCCAAACAGCACATAATCCACAGAACCTTTTTTGCCTGGCACTCCCATCATATCATTGACTGGATATTCCTCCCACACATCAGAATCATCTCCGGTAAGTTTCCATCCAAGGTCCTGCAAATCCACATCAATATAACGTTTCCTGGTTTCCCACTCCGTAATATCCTCTGCAACAAATTTCCTGCTTTTGCGGTGGCTGTCTTTCTGCGCCGTGAGCCTCTCTGACATTTCTTCCACCTGCCTGCGCAGCTTTTCGATTTCAGCGTCTTTTTCTCCCAGGAGACTCTCCTGTTCCTTTATTTTTTTCGTATCTACCGCAACCTTCTCCTGTGGAATCGCCGCCTCGTCAAATTTTCGCTCCTCATAGTCCATTCCATAGCAGTAATCCACCCATTCAATAAATTCAAAGAGACCTCTCATAGAGGCCAACGCGTCGCCGGCCTGTATATTTCGCTCCGTATGCACAGCCAGATTTCCCAATTTAGCAATATAAGGCAGTTTCCTCCAGGTATTCTGCTCCAGCGCAAACCGAAACATCTGTTCGTGAATCAGGGACTGCAGATTATTTTTGTAGGGCATTTTGATGGAATTATCGGCAGAATACACCCATTTCACGGCAAGCTCCAAGGCCTTCCGGCATCCAACGGCGCACATGGCAGGTGAGGAATGATAGATTTTCTCCGCTTCTATGGCTGCATTTGCAAACAACGTATATTCTTTTTTGTCTTGTAAGAATTTAAAATTAGACATGAAATCTCCCCCATTTTGTTCTCTTTGCTGACGATACAAATTACAGTTCTATCGTCATTTATCATAATAGTTCATCATATACTCATAAATACTTCTGGTCTGTTCCTCATCTCCCCAGGACAAGGGGTCATCTCCATAACACAGAGCAAAAAATGGTTCTTTATTCTGAATGTTCCCTGGCAGGCTTTTCCACAAATGATAGGCCTGCTTTGCAAAGTCCCCGATATCGGGACAATTTTCGTAATTTTCTTTTAACCTGCCCATGAAAATTCTGCCGAAGGATTCACAGTCCAGGACATTGTAATCCACATGTGCTCTGATATAAGCAATGGATTTTTTTATATCCGTTTCCCATTCCAGATACAATAAATCGTCGTTTTCAGGGTCGTTGAGAAATAATTCGTCCAGTTTCTCGCCATACTCTTCTCTCGTCACCATTCCTTCGCAAAGCAACAGGGCAAAAACAAATAATTCTTCCATGGCTGTACAGCCTTTCTAATTTGTACTCTTTGAGGTCTGCAAAATTTCCATGACCGTGTTTCGTCAAATACCCCGCAGCAAGCTATGGAGCATGACCTAAAGTGTGAAATACATTTTTAGCGTCATCCTAAATGTCCCTTTTGATTCGCTGCTGCTTTAGATAACATTTTTTCATGCATAACAACCATAACAACCAATATCACCAATAAATAAACTGGAAGCAAGAATACGCTGATATGATTTGCGATAAATCCAAATATTGGCGGCATGAAGCAAGTTCCCACATAGGCAGACGCCATTTGTACGCCAATCATAGCCTGCGACTTATCCGCCCCAAAATGTTCCGGCGTGGAATGTATAATGGAAGGATAGACTGGAGCGCAGCCCAGTCCGGTCAAAATCAGCCCTGGCAGTGAACTCCCGCTGCCGAAAGGCAAAAGCAAGAGTACAATGCCAAACAAAATAAATCCTTGTCCAAGCCGTATCATCTGGGTATCATTTAACTTTATTGTCAAAAATCCGCTGAAAGCCCTGCCTGCCGTAATGCCTATAAAAAACAGACTTGCAAATCCGGCAGCGGTCTCTGTTGGCAATCCCCAGCGCAGTACAAGATAACTGCTTGCCCATAAGCCAGCTGTCTGTTCCAGAGCGCAGTAGCAGAAAAAAGCAGCCATAATTTCTTTTGTTCCCGGAATTCTAATAATCTGACGCAAAGAAAGCGGTTTCGCTGTTGTTTCTCCGTCCACCTGCCCCACGTCATTGTTCTTCTGTTTTTTCCACAATGGCAGACTGAAAATCAATATGGCAGTCAATGCAGCTTGAAGGATAGAGATATAGCGATAGCCCATATTCCAGCCTTGCCCGCCAGTCAAGGCATAACCCATGATATACGGACCAAGTGAAGCGCCAACGCCCCACATACAATGCAGCCAGCTCATATGCCTGCTTGCATAATGGAGCGCAACATAGTTGTTCAAAGAAGCATCCACACTTCCTGCTCCAAGCCCGTAAGGAACAGCCCATAAGCATAATGCAACATAAGAATGGCTGATTGAAAATCCAAACAGTGCAGCCGCAGTCATTAGTACACTGGCAGCCGTAACTTTGCCCGTTCCAAATTTTCTGGTCAATCTGTCACTTTGCAGACTGGAAATAATCGTTCCTACGGCGATAATCATAGAAATACCGCCCGCATAGGAGACGGGTACGGAAAACTCCTGATACATTGTCGGCCAGGCTGAACCTAACAGGGAATCCGGAAGCCCCAGACTGATAAAAGCAAGGTAAATAATCATCAATAGTAAATGAATCATTTTATCGTCCTCCTGTGTTTTACCTATCAAAAGAACTATTATTTTCTTTCTGAAAATTTCAAGTGTCAATGACAAAAGTCCAAGGTTTCAAAGGCTCCATTTCAGAGTAACGGTGAAGCATACGGACAGATGCCTGCGTCAGATTTGAAAATTTGCCTGTTCTAAACATTTTACCGCTGCCCATCTTTTACTTATACTCACAGTTTTTCAACATGTTTTTCCCAAAGCATATGCTAAAAATTGGGGGCGGCAAAGTTGTATGCTTCCTATGCCGAAAGTATTTTTCCCTCTTTATAACATGCCGCTATATAATCTCTTGACTGATAATATAAATCAGAATTAAAATTCAAAATCCTGTCTGCGAGCCATGATTCATAGACTTCTTTCATTCCTTCAATCACATCTGTATTTCCATAACAATCTTCAATCAGACGAGCAAACACTTCTCCAATATCCCAATAATCCGGAAGGGAATACTGACAGACAGATAGATTATCATAATTGCCTTCCTCTATATTATCCCTCTGTATAAAATCATCTGCAACTTTTTCTATCGGTTCACAATGAAATACATCCGCATAATCATAAATGCGTCGTAAATCACTGCCCAATTGTTCCACAACATCATATCTGTTATTTTTCGTTTTTCTCGCGATATACTCTATCAAACTGCACGTATAAAATAAATTATTGTCATTTTTCATGTACCTGCATTCCTTCCAAAAATTTTAAAGTTGTTAAAGCTCTGACTGTATGAAAGCTAATTTGATGTGTAGGATACTTAAATTTAGCCAATTCCCAAAATGCCCCCCTTGTATACTTTCCATCAATGAATCCTTGTATATAATTATATATTGTATCATCTGCCATGGGGCCTTCCACTATATCATAATTATGTGCTTTTCCTATTCGACAATCCACAATAAAATCCAGCCACTCCTCAGTCATCTTCTCGAATTTAAGAACATTCAGTTCCCGGTTCGGCACATATTCATAAAGGCTAATATAACCTTCCTCACCAAATCTTGTGGCCCATCGCTTTGCCTGCTTTTCCATAACAGTACAATAAAATCCAAAGTAAAAATCTTTATTATATTTTGCTACTCTTATTTCTGGCACTTCTACAATCTGAGAACTCCCATGGTAAACAATCATTTTTTCCATTTTCTATTTCTCCTGCCCAAAATACTGCTGCATAAAAGATTTTTTCAGCATTTCCAATTTTTCTATACTTTCCTCGACTGTTGATTTTGATTTGCTGTTCTGATGAACAAATATTTCAAACTGATGCACCGTATGGATATCCGGCACTGGAATCTGCACCTCATTCAGCATTCTTCCAGTAATCTGGTTAATTGTCGTTGTTCCCGTCGATATCTGGTTCCTGAAAAACGGGGTCTCAAAGTATGTTTTCAAATAGGAATAATACTCACTGCGGATTATCATCATAAATGCTCCAAATGTTGTAGGTTTTGTAAGACCTTTTATCAGCGCAGCCTTTCCCACAAGCGCCGCACTTCCATTCCTCGTGCACATCAAAATATCATTATCCCGAACCAGCAGTTTTTCCTTTATTTTGCATTTAACGTACACATTGTCATCAAATACAAGTACTCCATTTTGGATATTACTTGACCTAAGTACCAATGTCCCCTCACCTTCCTCAGCTGTATCTGAGGGTTTGTACGTCAATCCATTCCAATAAGACGATATTTCGCTCAGCCTTTTTACCGGATAGTTTTTACTGTTTTTATTCAAATCCCCAAACACTTCCACAAATCTGGATTTAAGCAATTCATCATATTTCTTTAATTGCTCTTTTTCTGCAGCGATAAGCGTCTGCACTTTATTAAGTATTCCAACTATGGCTTTCTGTTCCTCAATTTTCCTGGCCGGAATCATCATTTTCCGCATTGCCGCTTGTGTAAGCTTCATTCGCGTTGCCCCATTCACCATTCCATCCACTTTATAGAACATCAAAGAATAGCATAGATAGTCAACGTTCATACCTGCTTTTGGTTTCAAAACATGCGCATGATTATTTACCCAGCATTTTCCTGATACTCTATACGCAATAGGCCTTTCTTCCGAGCCAAAATTTCCGCCGTCCTCTGCCAGCAGTACAAGTTCATCATCAAAAATGTAATCTGCGACATAGTCCTGTACTCCATTTGCACCATAATAAGGATATGGGCCTTTTTTTCTGTCTTTTGCTGTAATTGGTATTCTCTTGGCGTCCAATATTTCACAGCATTCTTCTAACAACACCAGCTTCATGATTTATCCTCTAAATCCAAACGCAGTTTATTTTGCCCTTTCAAACTCCATCCCGTTTTATGTAACATCCCCTTCACCCCAGCATCCCTTCCAGTTCATCCAAGCCTTCCGAAATCTTTTTCTGAAGCTCCCTGATTTCTGCAATTATTTCATCCGTCGGCGGATATTCCACCGGAATATATTCTATTTCCTTATATCTGTTGACGGACAAATCATAGCCGTTGGAAGCAATCTCTTCCCTAGGCACCAGAAAACTCTGCTCCGTCCTCTTTCTATTCTTTTCTCCATCCAAAGCATGAAATCTCCTGACAATATCCGGAATATCATTTTCCGATATGGCAGTACGCTTGTCATCCAAAGTAAAGCCATCTGCTTTCATGTCGTAAAACCATACGCTGTCAGTCCCTCCTGCTTTGGTTTTTGTAAATATTAAAACAGCCGTTGACACCCCTGCATAAGGCTTAAATACTCCCGAGGGCATGGAAATTACCGCATGCAATTTATGATTTTCCACCAATTCTTTCCGTATGGACTTATGGGCCTTACTGCTCCCAAACAAGACGCCGTCCGGAACAATGCAGGCACATCTTCCGCCTGTTTCCAGCAAGCGAAGAAACAGCGCCAGAAACAGCAATTCCGTCTTTTTGGTATTTGTAACATCCTTTAAATCATCGTTGATGCTCTCTGCGTCAACGGTCCCCTTAAAAGGCGGATTTGCCAGACAGATGGTATACTTGCCGCTTACCCGATTCTGTTTGGAAACACTGTCTTTATAATCAATCTCCGGATTTGTAATGGAATGCAGCATCAGATTCATGGCGGAGATTCTCAACATGGTATAGTCCGTGTCAAATCCTGTAAATGCAGTGCTTGTATAGTGCTCCCATTGTTCGCTTGTCATGGTGTCTTCATATTTTTTTCTGATGTATTCTGAGGCAGACACCAGAAATCCGGCCGTGCCGCAGGCCGGGTCTACAATACGGTCATCGGGAGTGGGCGCCAGCAATTCCACCATCATTTCCCTGATATGCTTCGGCGTTCTGAACTGGCCGTTCTGTCCTGCCGTAGCCAATTTTCCCAACATATATTCATACAAATCACCCTGCATATCCAAATCTGCAATGTCATGCTCATACAGCTCGTCCAAACCTGTGATAATTTTCTGCAGTACCTGTGGAGTCGGAATCAAAAATGCAGCGCCTTCCATATATTTGGCAAAGGCCGTTTTTCTCTCCTCCTTTTTCTCATCGTCCTCCAAAATTTCTACTAATTGCCCCTTTTCATCAAAATCCGGCAATTGATTGTATTTCATCTTCTTTATGGCTGGAAACACCCGCTGAGAGACAATATCAAAAATCTCGCGGGCGTCTTTTTCCTTGAACTTACTCCACCGCATGGACTGTCCCGCTTTCGATTGAGGAAAAATCTTATCCATTTTCTGATTTGTCATGTTTTCAAACTCTTCATTCTCAAACTCTTTTTCATCCAGAGAACGAATGAACAT
>JAAWLS010000016.1 GCA_022798035.1 Lachnospiraceae bacterium
GAATTGAATGAGCAGGAACACGCAGCATTTCTTATGAATTTTCAAAGGTCAATCCTTTTATCATTAGAAAAACGGAATCTCTTGACCGCATCACAGCGGGAACGTTGTTTACTTGAACTTGAAAAACAATAAGGAGATATTCTTATGTCAATAGATAAATACGAAATTCTAAATCAAGAAAGAAAGATACAGCGCACAAAGAGGAAGGTTGCCGTATACTGCCGGGTATCTACGGACAACGAAGACCAGGCAAATTCATTTGAAAGCCAGCAGCGTTATTTCAAACAATATATAGAGCGCAATCCTGATTGGGAGCTTTATGCGGTGTTCGCAGATGAAGGTATCTCTGGTACGAATACGAAAAAAAGGAAAGAATTTAACCGTATGATTGCGTGTGCGAAGAACGGTGATTTTGATTTGATTGTAACAAAAGAAATCTCTCGTTTTGCGAGGAATACCCTTGACAGCATATTCTATACCCGTGACCTCAAAAAGCACGGCGTGGGCGTTATCTTTCTGAATGATAACATCAACACTTTAGATGGCGATGCGGAGCTTCGCCTTGCCATTATGTCCTCGATTGCCCAGGAGGAAAGCCGTAAGACTTCCGAGCGTGTAAAATGGGGGCAGAAACGCCGGATGGAGCAGGGAGTTGTGTTCGGACGGAGTATGCTTGGTTACGATGTGAAAGACGGCAAAATGTATATTAACGAGGATGGAGCGAAAGTTGTCCGCCTTATTTTCCACAAGTTTGTAAATGAGGGAAAGGGTTCTCATGTCATCGCCCGTGAGCTTAAAGAAGCAGGCATACAGCCGATGCGGCGCGCAAAAGAATGGCAGAATACCGTAATTCTGCGCATTCTCCGCAACGAGAAATACTGCGGGGACCTGGTACAGAAAAAAACTTATACGCCGGATTTCCTTTCTCACGAAAAGAAATATAATCGGGGACAGGAAGAATTTATTATCATTAAGGAACACCACGAACCTATTATATCCCGTGAGATGTTTGAAGAAGCAAATCGTATTTTAGACAAGCGCGCTTTGTCGCAAGAGAGGAAGGCAAAGTACAGCAGCCGTTATCTTTTTTCTGGGAAAATCAAATGCGGATGCTGCGGCTCCAGTTATGTGGCAAGATATAAAAACCGAAAAAACAAAAGCAAATACAAAGCATGGCGCTGCAATGAAGCCGTCAGGCATGGAAGTCCTCACATTGATAATGATGGAAAGAAAGCCGGCTGTACAGGAATGAGTATACGAAACGAAGACGCAGTCCACATCATGTATCTTGTCACAAGGAGTTTGAAATATAATAAGAAGAAAATCATTGACAATTTACTTGCTGTTATCAAGTCTATTACTGCAATGGATAATATGGGCACAGATACGGAGAGATTGAAGTTTCAGATAAAAACCCTTGAGAAAAAACGCGCGAATCTCATTGAGCTTTATACATCTGGCGATATCACAAGAGATGAATTTACAGCAGCAAGAGCAAAATGTGAGACTGAGATTACCGAACTGCAGTCTGTCAGGAATAATATTGATAAACAAGAAAAACGTATGGAAGGACAGCAGGAGCTTGGAAAGGAAATCACAGAAGCGATAAACGAGCTTATAAACGGCGTGGAATATGAAGATGTTTTCTATAAAGAAATTTTAGATAAAATGGTCGTAAATGATAAAGGGCACGTTGATGTATATTTGAATCTGCTCCCTTTCAAATGGAGCTATACGGCTGCGGAAAGCTTAAACCGTCCATAGGGTATTTTCTCTTCCTCTGGAACATTTCAAAGGCTTCTGTACCAATATCCGTCAACAGCCCTGCAACTTCCCGGTAAGGCATGGTATAACGCTGAGAAAGATAGCGCATAGAAGCGGAAAGTTCACCGTCCGGACCCCCAAACTGGCTGATGATTACCTGGGCAATCTGGGGATTGGTCTGGGTAATGTTGACTGGGTATTGCAGCCGTTTTTCATAATTCCACATTAACAAATCCCTCCTTCCCAAGGCATGGACTGTGTTGCCCACAGCCATTTTTGTTCTGGTTTTGCAGTGTCAACGGTAAGAGGGCCGTAACAATTTTCGTATTCTTTTAAGGCCTCTGTACGCACTTCACGAAAATGATTAAAGTAAGCAATTGCTTCCTGGTCTGTGGGATGAGTGTCAAGATACAAGACAATATCGTTTACTGCAAAACTCACCATATTAATCCACTGAAATAATTTCATCTGTTCCATCTGATTTCCTCTCATCTTGGACATCCCCCTTTCCCATAAAATGGTTTGCTCAATTCTGGGAAAATTGTCCCGCATTCCAATGCCTTATCAAGCTCAAAAGTCGTATTGAAAAACTGCCATGGGACGTAAGCCATTGCAATAGGCATTGCTGCCAGTGAATCGAACATGGGACGGTCTGGCATAACGGGAGGGCAGTCTGGCATATCAGCCGGACACGGTTTTTTCGGCATATCAGCCGGACATGGCCTTTGAGACATATTTGCCGGACATGGTCTCTGAGGCATAGGACGGTTGGGCATATTTGCCGGACATGGGCGTGACATCATCTGGCGTTTCGGGGTATTTGCCGGACACGGTCTCTGAGGCATAGGATAATTGGGCGTCATGTCCTGGCGGCATCCGCAGTCGGATGTTGTATTATAATTAGCCATAATGGTAATCCTTTCTTAAATTTTGTTTTTTATACAATATGAAAAAGAATAAAAATGGTGCGGTTTGGCATTGTACTTCCTGGTTCTATCCTTTATAATGAAAACATAAATTATCTTTTTAAAGTTCATTAATTGTGCTGTTAAAATACACAGGAAATGGCGAGGAGTGTGAGAGTTGTGAAAAAGACAGACGGCTATACACAAAAAAGAGCACCTGAGAAGAAGCACCCAGTTATACAGAAGTTTTCTACTGTCTTGCTATCCGTATGTTTGCTGATAGTGTCCCTTCCGATAGATTTTTTTGGCGTGGAGGTTCAGGCAGAGGAAATACTGTGGAATATCATATCTTTTTCGGAATTGCAGGATGAGGTGAAATATCAAGCTGCTGACACTGGCACACCGGAGGAAAAATTAAATCTGCCGGACACCTTAGAGGCCGTATGCGTTTCAGCAGAACTTCTCGGGAATCATGCAGATGTTTTGAATACAGAAGAAACAAAAGGGAAAGAAACCATTGTGATAGAACATATCACCTGGGTAAGCGAACCTGTGTATGACAGTCAAATAGAAGGAATTTATACCTTTCTTCCAATTCTTCCAGAGAGTTATGCAGCACAAGATAATGCAGCACTTCCTGAAATCAAGGTAACAGTGACAGAATCTGAGCAGCAGGAAGAAGGAAATCTGAAGACAAACGGACAGGAAGAAGGAAATCAGGAAGCCAACGAGCAGGAGGTAGAAAATCCAGAGACGAACGGGCAGGAAGAACAGAATCAAGAGGCAGAAAATCCAGCAGAAGAAGAGGTATTAAATAATGCTGTGGAAGGAAAGTCTGGCGAAGAGGGAGAAGAGGAAGTAATCGGAAGGCAATTTTGGGAAGAGACTAAACCAGAAGAACAGGTAATGAAAACCAATGATGATGGAGCAGAAGATAATGTGATTACAGGAAATTATGAGGTTCCCCCTGATACCCTGTGGGAAGAAAGTAAAACGTTACGAGACTGTGAACTTACCATCAATTCAGATATCACTTTAATTCCAGCAGGAGGACTTCAAATTGAAGGAAACGTCACCATAAAGGGAGGCGGCAGAATTGAAGGGAAGGATAACGGATTTACGATAACTGTCGGAAATAATGCAGAATTGACCTTGGAAAATATCACAATAGATGGAGCATCTATAGTAGAGTGGAAAGCTACGCTGATAAGGGTTAAAGAAGGAGGAAAACTGACTTTAGGAGCAGGATGTACGATAGAAAATGTAAATGTAAAAGGACGCCTGGATGAAAACTATAATCCTAATTTAATTTATTTTTCAAAAAATGCAAAAGGACTTTTTAAGGAGAATGCAGCAATTAGAAATTGTTCTGCAAGGACATATCAGAACGGATATGATACGATAATCAACATGGCAAAGGTTACAGGGGAACGCAGTGAATTGACGATTGACGGGGGAACTTATGAGCATAACACGGGAGAGGCGCTGTTTTTTACTCAGGGAGTCACAACCATTAATGGCGGTACTTTTCAGTATAATTATGGAAATTACAGCAGCATTATCTATCAGGGGTACAGTGCTCCATATGGGAATCAGATAATTATTAATGGAGGGACTTTTCAAAAGAATGAATCGAAATACCATGGAATGATTCACATCTGGACTTATGACGAATTACATATCAACGGCGGAAATTTTATTGAGAATACCGCAGGTGACTCTGGAGGATGCGTCGACGTAAGAGGTCACGGAAAAGCATATATTACCGGCGGAAATTTTCTGCGCAACCATGCAGAAGAAAAGGGAGGGTGTATTTATTCCAGCAGTCTCGAGGAGATACATATTGACGGTGGAAATTTTGAGGGCAATACAGTAGGCGCAGGGCCTGACGGTCTGAAAGGAAGCGGCGCAATTCATATTGAAGCTTATTTATATCAGTTTAAGGAAGAACAATGGTACGGAAAAAGTTTTTTCTCTGGAAAAGCAAAATTTAATTTTGATACTTCTACAGAGTCTGACAAAGACGCCATTACTTTTCAAGACCTTGATACCAATCCTAAATATGGAAGACTGTATATAAAAGGTTCTTTAGAAGTTCCTATTAAAATGTTTGTAAATGCAGAAGAAGGCTATGTAATTTGCGAAGGCACTGGATATACACTTACAAAGGAAGATGCAGAGCAGATTATTGTTGTGGATAAAGCAAATCATGAGAAAAAATGGCGCAAGGTATTGGATGAAGAGAACAATCAGATTTACCTTTCCCTTATGGGGGAAGAACCAGAGCCAGAAATAGAAACTCTCACTGCTGACTTCTATTCCGGAAGTGAGGCCCAAAAAGAGAGCAAGAACATTGATGTATCTGAAACGGGAGGAGTTGTAACAACTTTAAAACTAAAAGAAATGCCTGGCTGGAATCCTCTGGGCTGGAGTCGAAATGCCGGGGGATACGACTGTGAAATAAGGGAAGAGGAAAACGTTACGCTGACGGAAAATACTTCTTTCTACGGCATTTATCAAAAAGACATTACCCTTTCCTATGATTTAAACGGCGGGGACAGTCCTGCTCCGGAGGCAGAGACAAACCCCTGTTACGCGAATGTGCATCAGAACATTACATACAAAACGCCAGAATTTTCAATTGCAAAAGCTCCTGCCCGGGGAGGTTATCTCTTCCGTGGCTGGAATACACAGGCCGATGGAAAGGGAGCTTTCTATCAGGCAGGAGCCAGACATGTTTTCGACTGTGATACTGTCCTCTATGCCATTTGGGAAAAAGACCCAGACGCCGTTTCGTATCAAGTAGAACATTATCTTCAGGATTTGGAAGGGGACGGCTACACTCTTTTTGAAAATGATACGGAAACGCTTTGGGGAAAGAAAGGCGCTGCGGCTGCCGCAGAACCCAAAAGCTATGAGGGATTTACGGAAAACCGGAGCCACCCAGAGAGAAACGCTGCAGGAACTTTGGAAGAAAATGGCAGCCTCCTGTTAAAATTCTATTATGACAGGAACATTTATGAAATCAGTTTTGACTTAAACGGAGGAGACGGCACCGCACCAAAGACCCAGCAGGTCCGCTATGGAGGTTTGCTTCAGCAGGTGAAAGAACCTGGAAGACGGGGTTACAACTTTAAGGGCTGGCACTTAGAACAAAAAGGAATGGATGCAGGGCTCTGGGAGTTTCAACGTCCAGTGGAGGAAAACACAGCCTCTCTTCAGACCACTCTTTATGCCAAATGGAAAGATGAACTGGCTCCGGAGGCCGGAAAAGCTTCATTCAGCAGCAGCCATAAGGACTTCCTGGACTGGGTAATTCAAAAGAGAAATCTTGTGATTACCGTTCCTGTAGTGGAAGAGGGAAGTGGATTATTGGAAGCTTCCTACACCCTGACGCCGGAAGAGGGAGAAAAGGCGGAAGGAGAGGCACAGATTTATGAGACGTCGACAGGTGAGAAAGCTCTCTCCTATGGAAGTGGAACTTCCGTGCTGCGCGCTTTTGAGAAAGGGGCAGGAAGCGGCAGGTACGAAGCCAGAATTACAGTGGAAGAGGACTTTAAGGGGACGGTTTCTATTACCTGTCAGGACAAGGCAGGCAATGTTTCCGCAGAAAAACTTCTGACCTCTTACGGAGGAGGAATTATTGTGGAAGACAATGCTCCTATCATCACGTTTTCCAACACAGAGGAGGAGACGGCCGGAGCGCCTATAGAGGCGGATGTTCTGGTGGAAGATGACCGAAACGGTAGCATTACGGGAGGTCTTGCCGGAATCTCCTATCAGGTGGATGAAGAGACAGAAGTGATGGTTCCCAAAGAGAAATTTGAAAAAGAAATTCTGGAGGTTTATGGTTTCACTGTAACTGTAAAGGGAGAAGGAAAGCATGTGCTGAAAGTAAAGGCCAAAGACCATGCCGGAAACGAGAGCATCCGGGAAATCTCCCTGAAAATCAGCAAAAAGAAAGACAAACCGGTCAAAGGGCCGGAAGAAAAAAGTCCGGAGAAACCAGGTGGATTTCCAAGGCCGGCAGGGCCGGAACCCAGAACTGGAGAGAGCGGAAATGTGAAAATCTATGCTACTTTTGCCATGATAGCGGGATTCGGCTACCTGCTGTTATACTTTGCAGAAGAGAATGGAATTACAGAAAAAGAGAAAGACGAGATTATACAGCGGCTGGTAAACTGGGCTAAGAAAGGGGGCCGCATCCGGCGGACGCTGGCGCTTGCATCCATTTTCCTGTTTCTGGCCTACTACCACAGCATTGGAAAGAGCGTGACAGTGGAGTGGAGGGACGTATGCAAGGAAAAGGCAGGAAAAAAATCAAAGTAATAAAGACCATGCTTTTTCTGACGATGATAGTATGCCTGATTCCAGTTATTCAGGCATACTATTTATCTGTCAGACATGAAAAACAACAGGAGTCTCTGCAGAGGCAGAGGAAGGAACATGTGATGCCAGAGAGCGGTATTTCTTCTGAAACCGGCGGCATATTGGAACAATACAGAGAGCTTTATCAGGAGAACAAAGATTTGGCAGGGTGGCTCAGAATCGAAGGTCTTAACATTGACAATCCCGTTATGCAGTGTGTGGATGATGAATATTATCTTTCTCACAATTTTTATAAAGAAGAGGACAAATATGGCTGTCTCTATGTGAGAAACATGGCAGATATCCATACCCCTGGAACAAACTTTATTATTTATGGGCACAATATGAGAGATGGCTCCATGTTTGGAAGTTTAAAGAACTATGAGAAAGAAACTTTCTATAAAGAGCACAGAGAAATCTTCTTTGACACTCTGTTTGAAGAGCGGGTTTATGAAATTGCAGCTGTCTTTTCAGCAAATATCTATGAAGAAAATGCATTTCCATACTATCAGTTCTATCAGGCTGATACAGAGAGCGAATTTCGGGATTTTTATGAAAATGTAAAAAAACATGCTTTCTATGACACAGGAGTCACAGCGGAATGGGGAGATACATTTCTCACTCTGTCTACTTGTTTCGGGCAAAGAGAGGAGGAACGGCTTGTAATTGTGGCTAAGCAGAAAAAAGAATAAGGAGCAAATGTTATGAAGTACTATCTGGCGCCTTTGGAGGGAATCACCACCTACATTTATCGAAACGCATATCACAGTATTTTCCACCCGATGGACAAATATTTCACCCCGTTTATTGTGCCAAGAATGAAAAAAGGGATGAACCACCGCGAAAAAAACGACATTCTGCCGGAGCACAATGAGGGGCTGTATGTAGTTCCGCAGTTATTGACGAACCGGGCAGAAGACTTTATTAAAACAGCCCACGCCCTTGAAGATTACGGATATAGGGAAATCAATTTGAATCTTGGCTGTCCTTCCGGTACTGTGGCCGCCAAGGGAAGAGGAGCAGGATTTTTGGCCCATCCCCGGGAACTGAATCAATTTTTAGAAGAAATTTTTACAGCCCTCACTTTGGATATTTCCATTAAGACGAGAATCGGCGTGGAGGATGCGGAGGAATTTGAAATTCTTTTAAAAATTTTCAACCAATATCCGTTGAAAGAACTGATTATTCATCCCCGGGTACAAAAGGATTACTACAAAAACAAACCGAATTTCCCGGTATTTGAAAAGGCATGGAAACAGAGCAAAAATCCAATCTGTTACAACGGGAATCTTTTTTCCAGAGAGGACTGCCAGAAAATACAGCAGAATATGCCGAATCTTCCGGCAGTCATGCTGGGTCGGGGCGTCATAGCCAATCCACATCTTCCCGGAGAATGCCTGGAAATTGAGAAAGAAAGAGACAGCTCTGAAACACTGCATCTGCAAAAGAGAAAAAAGGAAGCTCTCCAATCTTTCCATGGACAGGTTTTGGAAGGGTATCGGGAAATTCTGTCAGGCGAGCGCAATGTTCTATTTAAAATGAAGGAAATCTGGAGCTATATGATACACTCTTTTTCTAATTATGAATCCTATAAGAAAAAAATACAAAAGTCAGAGACGCTTCAAAATTATGAGGCAGTGGTCCGCTCCTTATTTCGAGAGCAGGACGTTGTGGCTCCATCTCTGAAAACAATGTGATTTGTGGGAAATTTGCGGAGAAACAGGAGGAAATTCACATGAGAATGTACGATATTATCAATCAAAAAAAGCGAGGCAGAGCTTTGAGCAGAGAAGAGATTTGCTTCGCGGTGGAAGGATTTACAAAAGGGGAAATTCCCGATTATCAGATGTCCGCTCTACTGATGGCTGTCTGTTTTCAGGGTATGAATGAAGAAGAGACGCTGCAGCTGACTCTGGCTATGCGCGACAGCGGAGATGTTCTGGATTTGTCCCGGATAGATGGGATGAAAGTGGATAAGCACAGTACCGGCGGTGTTGGGGATAAAGTATCATTGATTCTGACTCCCATGGTGGCGGCCCTTGGAATTCCCGTGGCTAAAATGTCCGGCCGGGGACTGGGACATACGGGAGGAACCATTGACAAACTGGAGTGTTTTCCGGGATTTTCCACAGAATTGACGGAGAAAGAATTTTACCGAAACGTCAACCGCATAAAAATGGCGATTGTGGGGCAGACGGCAAATCTTGCCCCAGCAGACAAAAAATTGTATGCCCTGCGGGATGTGACTGCCACCGTGGACCAGCTCTCACTGATTGCCTCCAGCATTATGAGTAAGAAACTGGCGGCCGGAGCGGATGCCATTGTCCTGGACGTAAAGACAGGAAACGGAGCGTTTATGAAGGAGGAGGAAGACGCCTTTGCCCTGGCCCGGGAAATGGTTCAGATTGGGAAAAATGCCGGAAAGAAGATGTCTGCAGTGGTGACAGACATGTCCCAGCCTCTTGGAAATGCAGTGGGAAATTCCCTGGAAGTAAAGGAAGCGATTCTTGCCTTAAACGGTCTGGGGCCCGCCGACCTTATGGAAGTGGTCTATGCACTGGGGGCGGAAATGGTTCTGGCGGCAGGAAAAGCCTCTGGGCAAGAAGAAGCCGTAGAAATACTGCAGCAGACCATCCAAAATAAGACTGCGTTGGATAAATTTGCAGAATTTATAGAAGCCCAGGGTGGAGAGAAAAGGCTGGTATACCAGCCGGAATGTCTGCCCTCTGCATCCATTCAGCTGCAGGTAATAAATACAGAGGCCGGATTTGTCACTGAGCTTCTGGCAGAAGAAATCGGCCTGGCAAGCCTTGCCTTAGGGGGAGGGCGCGCCACCAAAGAGAGTGAGATTGATTTGTCTGTAGGAATTCTCCTGAACAAAAAACGGGGAGACGCCGTTGCGCCGGGAGACACCCTGGCTGCTGTCTATGCCAATGATATGGAGCGGGCAAAGGAAGCTTACGGCAGAATTGTCCGGGCCTATACGGTGCAGGCTGAGAAACCGGAGAAAATTCCCATGATAAAAGGAGTTGTCCGCTGATTCGTCAAATGCCCATGTAAATATGACTGTTTTCTTCACTGCCTGCGGGAATAAATCCGGTTCTTTTTTCATATAGTGCAGTATGGGAAAAAGAAAGCAAATCAGGCTTCATCAAGTAAGGGAAAATGTAAAATCAAATATTGTGGAATCCCTGGAACTGCCCATAGATATCATGTACGGTGCGGTGATTATTACAGCTACCGGCCGGGGGCAGGTTCTTGTGGAAAATTATAAAGGAATTATCGAATATACCCAGGAAAAAATCCGTCTGCAGACTAAGACATGCCAAGTAACCATCCAGGGCACAAATCTGCTTGTGGAATATTACACAAATGAGGAGATGAAAATTACAGGCTGTATTCAGGGCATCTTATACGGGCCATAATTTGCATCTCTGATACAGGAAATCTGTCAGGTAAATTGAAAGTGAGCGCTGGGCTGCCTGTTGGCTGCAAAAAAGCAAAAGGACCTGCTGCAACAGCAGCAGGGTCAGATTGCCCGCAGACTGCACTCGGAAAACGAGTTTTCCAGATGCAGTCTGTAGGCAATCATCACCTGTCACATTTTGTGACAGGCGCTTTTGCTCTTTTGCAGTCAACAGCCCCAAGCGCTCCGGAATCAGAGGTAATATGCTTATTGACAAATTGAAATTTCTTCAGGGGTATGTTAAAATTAAACTTTCGGGATATGCGCCGGAGCGTTTTCTCAATCTGTGCAGCAACCACAATATTTTAATTTGGAATCTGGAATACGAAGAAGACAATTATGTGTTTTGTATCAGCGTCCGGGGACTGAAAAGGCTGAGACCCATTCTACGGAAAACAAGGACAAAGTTCGTTATTTTAGAGCGCAGAGGACTTCCGTTTCTGATGCACCGCTATCGAAAGCGCAAACTTTTTTTTGCTGGAATATTCCTCTGCTGTGGATTGATTTACTTTATGTCGCTGTTTGTGTGGAGAATTGAAATCAATGGAAATCTTCACGAAACTGACAGCAATATTTTAAAATTTTTGGAAGAACACCAGGTATATCATGGACTTTTAAAAAGCAAAATAAATTGTGAAAAAATTGAGGAGGAGCTCAGGGCAGGCTACGGAGACATTATATGGGCTTCTGCCAAGCTGGAGGGGACTATGCTGATTATTGATGTGCAGGAAAATCTGGCCACCAATCAGCAGGCAGCCAGCCAGGAAAACACAGACGACACCCCAAGCGATTTGATTGCCGATAAAGACGCCGTTATTTACAGCATTTTAACCAGGCAGGGAACCCCTTACGTGGAAAAGGGGGCAGAAGTGCATGCAGGAGATTTGCTGGTGGAAGGGAAAAATCCTGTCTTAAACGACAATGGGGAAATTGCTTCTTATCAGTACTGCGTGTCAGATGCAGATATTTTGGGAATTACTCAATATACTTACGAAGACAGTTTTTCCATGTGGTATGAAGATAAAGTCTTTACTGGCGAGGAAAGCAGAGCTTACGGCTTACGGATTTTTCAGTTCCAGGCAAAACTTCCCCACATTTCCCGAAAATTTAAAGATTACGATGTCATTACCGATGAGTATAACGCCAAAATAGGAGATACCTTTTATCTGCCCTTAAGCCTCACCAGGGAAACGAAAAAAGAGTATCAAGTGCAGAAGAAACAGTACACGAAAAAAGAGGCGGAACAGGCAGCCAAAGCGAAATTGAATGAATTTTGTGAAGAATTAACAGAAAAAGGGGTTCAAATTATAGAAAATAATGTTATGATAGTAACGGATGGAAAAAACTGCAGGGCTTCTGGCACATTAAAAGTCATTGAGCCCATTGGCACACGAAAAAATACAGTAATCACAGACATACCACAGGAAGGGCCGATAGAGAATGAGTCTGATAGAAACAATAATTGATATCCCCGCAGAGCATATGTCGAATGTATTCGGACAATTTGATGCATTTCTAAAAAAAGTGGAGCGGGCTTTCCGGGTCACGGTAGTGATGCGGGACAATAAAATGAAACTTCTGGGAGGAAACGAGGATGTAAAAAAAGCCTCTCGTGTCTTTGCACAGCTTTTTGAACTGTCCAAACGGGGCAGTCAGATTACGGAACAAAATGTAGATTATGCAATTTCCCTCACGTTTGAGGAAAAAGAATCTGCCATTGTGGAGATAGACAAAGAAATAATCTGCCACACCATTAATGGGAAACCTGTAAAGCCAAAGACTTTGGGCCAGAAAAAGTATGTGGAAGAAATCCGCAGCAAAATGATTGTCTTTGGCATGGGCCCGGCAGGTACCGGGAAAACATATTTGGCTATGGCCATGGCGATTACGGCCTTTAAAAATGAGGAGGTAAACCGGATTATCTTGACCCGTCCCGCCATAGAGGCAGGAGAGAAGCTGGGATTCCTTCCAGGAGATTTGCAAAGCAAAATCGACCCTTACTTAAGGCCGCTGTACGATGCCCTCTATCAAATTATGGGTGCCGACAGTTTTCAGAAAAATATGGAAAAGGGGCTGATAGAAGTTGCGCCTCTCGCCTACATGCGCGGGAGAACTTTGGACAACGCATTTATTATTTTGGATGAGGCTCAAAATACTACGCCTGCCCAGATGAAAATGTTCCTGACCCGAATCGGTTTTGGTTCCAAAGTAGTGGTGACTGGGGATGCTACGCAAAAAGATTTGGCGCCAGGGAGCGTTTCCGGATTGGATGTAGCTCTCCGGGTATTGCGAAACGTAGAGGACATTGGAATCTGTACCTTGACCAGCAGCGACGTGGTGCGTCATCCATTAGTACAAAAAATAGTAAAGGCTTATGAGGAATATGAAAAACACGAGAGAACTGGAACCCGAAATAACAGGGAAAGCTATAAAGGCAAAAAAACAAAGAAAATGGAGAGATAATGGCAGAAGATACCGGAATCTAATGATTTTTCTGATGGCCGCTTTCGGAATTGCAGAGAGTATATTGTCCGGAGTTCTGCACGAGAGAAGCACAGACAGAATTGTGGCATTGGGATTTTTCTCTGTTTTCTACTCCGTTATCTTTTTGTCCGGAATGGAGATGTACCGTCTCCAAAAAGACTGGTTCTATGAAAAAGCGGGAAATTACAGCGCAATTGCCCGCTGGTACTGTCTTTTCTGCGGAGCCGCTGTACTGTTTGGATTTCTGCCGGAGTTTGCACAGCCTGTCCTGCTTTTGTCTATGGGAATGACGGTGATAACAGATTCCTTTTTGGGGATGACTGCCGGTATTTTTCATATAGGAGTTCTCACTCTCTGCGGACAGGAAAACGTCAATGTGCTTCTGTGCCACATCCTGCTTTTGATTGGCGGATGCCTGGCTGTCTCGCTTTTCGAAAAACACAGCGGTCTGCGCTGGAGCGCTCTCTTTTTATTCCTGTATACCTTTGGCAATATTTTGGTTTTTTCCTTTTTTCAGACTGGTCAACTGAAATGGGATGTGTTAATCTATGGAATATGCAATGGTGTTTTTTCATCGGTGGGCGCCAGCATCTTATATCAAAGACTCTCCAAATACCTGTATTTTTCTAAGAAAACAGAACTGGAAAAAATTTTAAGCGAGGACTTTGGTTTAGTACAGGCAGTGTGGAGCTTTTCCCAGGTTGATTATATGCACGCAAAAAAAGTGGCGGAAATTTCCCAAAACTGTGCCCTTTTGCTGGGTGCGGACCCAGGCATCGCAGCAGCAGGAGGATTTTATTATCGTCTCGGACGGATGGAAGGGGAGCCTTACGTGGAAAATGGTGTGGCATTGGCCAAGAGCAACCGTCTTCCAAAAGAAATTATCGCTATCCTGCAGGAATACAACGGTGAAAAGAAGCTTCCATCTACGGTGGAGTCGGCGATAGTGCATATTGTAGACAGTGTTGTCGCCAAATTTGACGTACTGGACAGAACCACCCTTTCCAGTTCCTGGAATCAGGATATTTTGGTGTATCAGACGCTGAATGAGAATTCTGCCTCTGGATTGTATGACAAATCCGGCTTTAGCATGAATATGTTTCTGAAAATCAGGGATTATCTTATAAAGGAGGTAAAATTACTTTGACGCTGCACATAGAGGAAGAAGCAGAAATAACTTTTCCATTTGATTACAAAACCCTTGCAGAAGAAGTGACAGCGGCGGCTTTAGAGACAGAAGGTTTTCCTTTTGAGGCGGAAGTCGGCCTTCTGATTGTTTCCCTGGAAGAAATCCAGGAGATTAATCGGGAACATCGTCAGATTGACGCTCCCACAGACGTACTTTCATTTCCCATGATAAATTATGAGACGCCGGGAGATTTCACGGCTATCGAGCAGGAGGAAGATAATTTCAATCCAGATACGAAAGAGGCTCTGCTGGGCGATATTGTACTGTGCATAGATAAGGTGAGAGAACAGGCAGAGCAGTTTGGACACAGCGAAAAGCGGGAGTATGCATTTCTAATTCTGCACAGTGTGCTGCACTTGTTGGGATATGACCATATGACAAAGGAGGAATCTGCAGTTATGGAAGAAAAGCAGAGAACCATCCTGAATCAGATGGGCATTTTAAGATAAATCATTAAAAAACTTGGAGGAATTAATTATGAAAAAACGTATGGTATGGCTGCTGTTAGCCGCATGCATTTTAAGTATGTCGGCTGGCTGCGGCAAAAAAGAAGAAGAACCGAAGCCAGAGCCAGAACCGGTTGTAGAGGAAGAGCCGGAACCAGAGCCAGAACCAGAACCGGAGCCGGAGAATCCGGAGGGTAAGGCGAGAAGCTACCTTACTGGAGAATGGATTGACAAAGAATTAGCCGGCAAACGGCCTGTTGCAATTATGATTGGAAATACTTCCGATGCGCTGCCTCAGTACGGTATCTCTTATGCAGACGTTATCTATGAAGTACCGGTAGAAGGCTCCTATACCCGTCTGATGGCTATTTTCCAGGACTATTTAGGAGTGGGACTGGATAAGATTGGTTCTGTGCGCAGCTGTCGTCACTATTTTATCTATTTTGCAAAAGAGTTCGATGCTATTTATACCCATTATGGACAGGCCGTCTATGCAGAGCCTATCTTGGCACAGGAAAGTGTACACAATCTGAGCGGTATGGATTCCGAGATTGAGACGGTTATGTTTTACCGTGATGCCAACCGGAAATCGCCTCATAATGCATTTACAAGTGGAGAAGGCATCCAGGCCGGCATTGAGAAGAAAGGTTACCGCACAGAGCTTGCTGAAACTTACAGCGGACATTACCAATTTGCAGAAGATGACGCTCAAGTTGAGCTTGCCGGCGATGATGCTCTGGTAATCAGCCCGGGATATTTTGTCAACAAACCATGGTTTGTCTATAACAGCGAGGACAAACTCTATTACCGTTATGAATTCAAAGACAAACAGATTGACGGAGTTACTGACAGCCAGCTTGCAGTGAAGAATATTTTAATCCAGTACTGCGACTGGAGCAAGATGGATGAGAATGGGTATCTGGATATCAATACCACATCTGGTGGAGATGGTATCTACATTACAAACGGCAAGATGGAAAAGGTTACCTGGACAAAGGCAAACGAAGATTCCCC